>CAZOLE010000025.1:0-12323 GCA_964580445.1 uncultured Porphyrobacter sp. | reverse complement strand
AAAGTCTTCGTCGCGGTGAAGCGTAAGCTGCAACCGGGCGATAAGATGGCTGGTCGTCACGGAAACAAGGGTGTGATTTCCAAGATCCTTCCGGTCGAAGACATGCCGTTCCTCGAAGACGGAACGCCAGTTGATATCGTGTTGAACCCGCTGGGCGTGCCTTCGCGTATGAATGTCGGGCAAATCTTTGAAACTCACCTTGGTTTCGCCGCGCGCGGGCTCGGCATGCAGATCAAGGATGAGCTGGAGCAATGGCGTCTGGCAAATCCGGATGCTGCTGATGACTGCAAGGATGCCAAGCCACCGCAAGCGGTCGTGGATCGTCTGAAAGATGTCTATGGTGAGCAGTATCACGAAGATCTGAATGGCCGTTCTGGCGAGCAGATTTTTGAGCTTGCGAGCAACCTCACCGCCGGTGTCCCAATGGGTACGCCAGTGTTTGATGGTGCACGCGAAGCCGACGTGTCTGATATGCTGGTCAAGGCCAATGTCGATAGCTCAGGCCAGTCGACATTGTTTGATGGGCGGACCGGTGAAGCCTTCGACCGTAAGGTGACGGTGGGCATTATCTACATGCTCAAACTGCACCACTTGGTCGACGACAAGATCCACGCGCGCTCGATCGGGCCATACTCGCTTGTCACGCAGCAACCGCTGGGTGGTAAAGCGCAGTTCGGCGGTCAGCGCTTTGGTGAGATGGAGGTCTGGGCACTGCAAGCCTACGGTGCCGCCTACACCTTGCAGGAAATGCTCACCGTCAAATCGGACGATGTTATTGGCCGGACGAAAGTCTACGAAGCGATCGTCAAAGGTGACGACACCTTCGAAGCGGGCATTCCAGAGAGCTTCAACGTTCTCGTGAAAGAAATGCGCTCGCTGGGCATGAATGTCGAACTTACTTCGCTGGGCGACGGCGAAGATGATGACGACGGCTTTGCGGAGGCAGCGGAATAGTGGGAGCGGGCTCAGGCCCCTCCCAACCTCCCGCTCTTTAGAATTTTCACCTCCAAGTGAGGAATTAAGTCATGAATGAACTGACCAAATTCACCAACCAGCTGGCTAAGCCGGAAACCTTTGACCAAATCCAGATCGGTATCGCTTCTCCGGAGCGCATTCGTTCGTGGTCTTTCGGCGAAATCAAAAAGCCTGAAACCATCAACTATCGTACGTTCAAGCCTGAGCGTGACGGCCTGTTCTGCGCGCGCATTTTCGGTCCGGTAAAGGACTACGAATGCCTTTGCGGCAAGTACAAACGGATGAAGTACAAAGGCGTCGTCTGCGAGAAGTGCGGCGTTGAAGTTACCGTTACTAAGGTCCGCCGTGAGCGTATGGGCCACATCGAACTGGCCGCGCCTGTTGCGCACATCTGGTATCTGAAGTCGTTGCCAAGCCGTATCGGTTTGCTGCTCGACATTCAGCTCAAACAGCTTGAGCGCATCCTTTACTTCGAAAGCTATGTGGTGATTGAGCCGGGCCTGACCCCGCTTGAGAAGTTCCAACTGCTTACCGAAGACGAGCTGCTCGAAGCGCAAGACGAATATGGCGAAGACGCTTTCTCAGCCGATATCGGCGCGGAAGCGGTCAAGGTCATGCTGATGGATCTCGATCTCGAGCAAGAGCGCGACGATCTCATGGAAGAGCTGGCGACCACCAAGTCGACGCTCAAACCTAAGAAGATTATCAAGCGCCTCAAGGTTGTTGAGAGCTTCATTGATTCAGGCAACCGCCCTGAATGGATGATCCTTGAAGTGATCCCTGTGATCCCACCAGAGCTGCGCCCACTGGTGCCGCTGGATGGGGGCCGTTTCGCAACCTCTGATCTCAACGATCTGTATCGCCGTGTGATCAACCGGAACAACCGTTTGAAGCGTCTAATAGAGCTGCGCGCGCCGGACATCATCATCCGCAACGAGAAGCGTATGCTGCAAGAAGCGGTTGACGCCTTGTTCGACAATGGCCGCCGTGGCCGCGTCATCACTGGCGCAAACAAGCGTCCGTTGAAATCGCTTTCTGACATGCTGAAAGGCAAGCAAGGCCGATTCCGTCAGAACTTGCTTGGTAAGCGCGTCGATTACTCCGGCCGCTCGGTTATCGTGACCGGTCCAGAGCTCAAGCTGCATCAATGTGGTCTTCCTAAGAAGATGGCCTTGGAGCTGTTCAAACCGTTTATCTATGCGCGCCTCGACGCCAAGGGCCTCTCGATGACGCTCAAACAGGCGAAGAAATGGGTTGAGAAAGAGCGTAAAGAAGTTTGGGACATCCTTGACGAAGTGATCCGTGAACATCCGGTCCTGTTGAACCGCGCGCCCACGCTTCACCGTCTTGGCATTCAAGCGTTCGAACCTGTGCTGATTGAAGGTAAAGCGATTCAGCTTCACCCGCTGGTTTGCTCGGCTTTCAACGCTGACTTTGATGGCGACCAAATGGCGGTCCACGTGCCGCTCAGCCTCGAAGCGCAGCTTGAAGCCCGCGTGTTGATGATGTCGACCAACAACATCCTCTCACCCGCAAATGGCAAGCCGATCATCGTGCCTTCGCAGGATATGGTTCTGGGTCTCTACTACCTCTCCATGGAGCGCCAAGAGAAGACCCCTGAATTTCTTGAGAACGAAGATGGGACCAAGGTTGAACGGCTTCCGCGCTTCTCCGATATGGCTGAAGTGCACCAAGCGCTGGAGACCAAAGCGGTCACGCTGCACACCAAAATTCTCGCCCGCGTTCCGCAGGCTGAAGAAGATGGCACCATCGTCATGCGCCGGTTTGAAACCACTCCGGGCCGGATGCTGATCGGCGAATGTCTGCCTAAGAACCACAAGGTTCCGTATGACATCATCAACCGCCTTCTGACGAAGAAGGATATCGGTGACGTGATTGACGAAGTGTACCGTCACACGGGACAGAAAGACACGGTGTTGTTCGCCGACGCGATCATGGTGCTCGGCTTCCGCCACGCATTCCGCGCCGGGATCAGCTTTGGCAAGGATGACATGATCATCCCTGATGCGAAGATTGGCATGGTCGAAGAGACCAAGGATCTGGTTGCTGGCTATGAACAGCAATATCAGGACGGTCTGATCACGCAGCAAGAGAAGTATAACAAAGTTATCGACGCTTGGGCCAAATGCGGTGACTTGGTGGCCGATGCGATGATGGCGCGGATTAAAGCGACTCCGATCGACAAGGACGGCAAAGAAGCGCCGATCAACTCGATCTACATGATGAGCCACTCCGGTGCGCGTGGTTCGCCAGCGCAAATGAAGCAGCTCGCCGGGATGCGCGGCCTGATGGCTAAACCTTCGGGTGAAATCATTGAGACGCCGATTATCTCGAACTTTAAAGAGGGCCTGACGGTTCTCGAATACTTCAACTCCACACACGGCGCACGTAAAGGCCTTGCTGATACTGCGCTTAAGACGGCGAACTCGGGCTATCTGACTCGCCGCTTGGTTGACGTGTCGCAGGACTGCACCATCGTGGTGCAGGACTGTAAGACCGAAAACGCACTGGAGATGCGCGCGATCGTTCAAGGCGGCAGCGTGATTGCATCATTGGGTGAGCGTATTCTGGGTCGCACAGTGGCCGAGGATATCGTCAATGCGGCAACCGGCGAAGTGATCGTGAAAGCGGGCACTTTGGTGGATGAGCCGATGGTGAAAGAGATCGAAGCAGCTGAAGTTCAGTCTGCGAAGATCCGGTCGCCACTGGTTTGTGAAGCTGACCATGGCGTTTGCGGAACCTGCTATGGCCGTGACTTGGCTCGCGGTACTCCGGTTAACATCGGTGAGGCTGTTGGCGTTATCGCAGCACAGTCAATCGGTGAGCCGGGCACGCAGCTTACCATGCGGACGTTCCACATTGGTGGTGCGGCGCAGCTCAACGAAACCTCACACCTTGAATCGATCTCTGACGGTAAAATCGAATACCGCGATATGCCGACGATCACAGACAAGAAGGGTCGTATCCTGTCGATGGCGCGTACCGGCGAAATCGCCGTGATCGATGCCGAAGGCCGTGAACGTGAGATGCACAAGGTCCCTTACGGAACCGTGCTGATGTTCAAAGACGGTGCCAAGGTAAAGACGGGCGACCGTCTCGCAGAATGGGATCCGTTCACCCTGCCAATCATCACCGAGCAATCGGGTGTTGTGAGGTATCAGGACCTTGTAGAAGGCACGACGCTTGAAGAGCAAACCGATGATGCCACCGGTATCGCTCAGCGTGTTGTGACAGAGAACCGCGCAACTGGCCGCAAGAAGAAAGAAGAGCTGCGTCCGCGCATGATTCTTCAGGGCGAAGGTCAGACCGATGCCGACGAAACCGAAGCTCAGCGCTATATGCTGGCTCCGGGCACAACGCTTTCGGTTGAAGATGGCCAAACGGTCGAAGCCGGCGACATTCTCGCACGGGCCAGCCGTGAAGCTGCTAAAACGCGTGACATTACCGGTGGTCTGCCACGGGTTGCTGAGCTGTTCGAGGCGCGTATGCCGAAAGACGTATCGGTGATTGCCAAAATCTCAGGCAAGATCGAATTTGTTCGCGAATACAAAGCGAAGCGCAAGATTGCGATTATCCCGGAAGAGGGTGATCCAGTTGAGTATCTGATCCCGAAAACCAAAGTGATCGACGTGCAAGAAGGCGACTTCGTGAAGAAGGGCGACACCCTGATTTCCGGCTCGCCGAACCCGCACGACATTTTGGAAGTCATGGGCGTTGAAGCTTTGGCTGAGTATCTCGTCAATGAGATTCAGGAAGTGTATCGACTGCAAGGCGTGAAGATCAACGACAAGCATATCGAGGTGATCGTTCGCCAGATGCTGCAGAAAGTTGAGATCACAAATGGTGGCGACACGACCTTGCTTCCTGGCGAGCAAGTCGACTTGGCTGAAATGCTTGAGATCAACTCGAAGCTGACGAAGAGCAAACAGCCGGCTGAAGGTACGCCGATCCTATTGGGGATCACCAAGGCGTCGCTTCAAACCCGCAGCTTTATCTCTGCCGCATCGTTCCAAGAAACGACCCGCGTGCTGACGCAGGCTTCGGTTGAGGGCAAGAAGGATACGCTGATCGGCCTCAAAGAGAACGTGATCGTGGGTCGCTTGATCCCGGCGGGTACGGGCGCGGGTATGAACCGGATGCGGGTCACCGCATCGAGCCGCGATGCGGCGCTGAAAGCCGCTTGGAAGAAGCAGCAAGACGCGCTTGCTGCAGCTGGCGCTGTCGAAGCGGAACCTCAAGCCGATCCGGTTTCGAGCGAAGAAGCGATGAAAGCAGCCATGGGTGGCGGTTCTGCCCCGGCTGCAGAAGCTCCGGCTCCGGAAGCGCCTGCACCAGAGGCAGATGCACCTGCTCCTGAAGCTCCGGCGCCAGACGCCGAATAATAGATCTTCCCAGATCAACAAAACCCCGCCCAGCCTCAACGCTGCGGCGGGGTTTTTTGTGCCTTGTTCATGGCACGTGCGGATTGGGCTTTGCATATGGAATCTTTCCAACAGCATTGGGAGGAACATCATGAAAAAGTGGATTGGTTTGGCCGTCGTAGCAGGGGTTTTGCTGCCTTCACTTGCGAGCGCGCAGGTCGTCGTAACGGGACAGCGGCAGGACCGCAGTGCTTCGAACGTCTATTTCAGTGGGAGCAACGATGCCTCGGCCATCGGGCTAACCCGGCAAGCGGATTTCTTTGTGAAGCCACTTTATGTGAGCTCAGACACGCGCAACGCAGCTGAACGCAAAACCGAAGTGACGACGATGCTGCGCGAATCGATTGCCGCTGCAAAAGCGCAAGGTATCGCCTTGGTCGCAGGGTCGTATACACTGAAACCGCTCACCGAAGTGTCTCTGGAGACGCTGACATACGGCCGGGGAAATCGCCCAGACACGACCCGCGTCACGATCTACGCCCGTATTCCCGTGGGTGGTTCAATGAAGAGCACAGATGAGGCAAACAAACGGATTGACCCCTTTGTTAAGTCCATTCCAGCCAATGGTCGCTCCTTCATCGACACTGGCAAGACCAGCCTGGCAATCACTGATCCAGATCAATACCGGCTCGATGTGGTCAAAGAGGTTGCCCGCGAAGCGCGCAGCTATTCGGCACAATTCGGTTCAGACTATGGTGTGGAAATCCGCGGTCTCGACAGCGATCTGTTTTGGCAACAGTCGAGCGAGACCGAGGTGTTCCTTTATATCAAACACAACTTTGTGATTAAGCCGAAATAGGTGAAAGGCTTATTCTGAAACTGGGGGTGGAGAGGATTCGCCAACGACAAGCCGCGAGAAGGACACTTGCGCGTAGTCACCATTGGCCTTGTCTACTTCCCAATCTCCGGTTCCAGCACAGCCCCCATACCAATTGCCGCCGCCTTTTTGAGTGCTGCATTGGTTGTAAGCCCCGGCTTTGAAATAAAGCGTGTCCCCGCCATAGGAGAGCGGGTTGTCCTTGGCGTCGGCGCCGCGCACCAAGCTGCGGCTATGTTGCACAAGGCCAAGCCGTTCGTTGTAGAACGTGACATACATTGTGTTCTCGTAGACGTTGATCTCGTATTTGAACTCTTCACCGAGCTTCAAACCGTTCTCGCCGGGGTCTTCTTTGGCATCCCAGTTTCCGCCCCAAACCGGCACTGACAAGTCAGTGCGATTGGGATCATCTTTTGCAAGGTTGCGCTCGTAGTTCCAGAAAACATAGCCCGATGAATGGCCGGGAAATTGCTTGAAGTAGATTTTGATCGGCTCATTGCCATAGCCGAACCCGCTGAGGGTGCTCTTGGCCTTCACGCCGTGGATTTGACCGACAACAACCGAATAGGCCGCTCTGGCATCGGGATCGCCAGCATTCTTCGCGACATGATCGACGCGCAAGGTCGCTTCGAGTTTTCCACCCACGCGCCCAAACTTGTTGGAGCCTTTGCGCGCTTTCACGGCGAAGTTGTTCTTCGCGTCATGCGTGCCGATGCGAGTGTTCGATCCGCGCAACATATGGCGCAGTTCGCTGCGAGTGTTTGAGGAGTTCGCGGTTGTGATCGCTTTATTCGGTGCGGTGAAAACCATGCGGCCATCGGCATCTAGATAAAAGAAATTCGGGTGGTGATATTTCTGAATATCGCTGACCGTCACTTCGTCTGGCTTGTTGTTGCCATCTTTGTCGTCGGGAAGAGTAATTTTCCACTCGCTCAGGTCAAATTTGCTCGCTGGCGGCGTTTCACTGGGCGCGTCGGCGAGAGCCGCTTGGGAAGTTCCCAAAAGTGCGATGCTCGCAACAGTGGCGCTGGCTCTGAGTGCTTTCATGATCTTTGTGCCTTCCTCTCGCTTCATTTCTGTCGCCTGTCTTAGCCAATCGCAGCTTAACCGCCAATGTAGGAGCAGCTATTGCTAGTGAGAACGAATCGCATTACATACGAATTCATGGCCAAATCGTGCCATTTATCGCCTTAAAAGGAGAATTATGATCGAGCGAAAACCAGTCAGGTCCATCCAATACGGCGTCGCGATCGCAAAGCTGGCTGACACACCAAAGCTGTCTGAGTTCGGGCCGGTTGCCGCGCGCTTTCTTTATTCACTTCGGCTGATTGCACTTTATGATCGCGCGAACCGCGACCCTATCCCAGAACTAGCGGTCAGGCTCTCCAGCGTCGAAACTGCCGACAAGGCGCTCGCTCTTGCTAAGGTAGTGACCACTAACTGGCCAGAAAACTTGCAAATCTCGCGGTTCTGCTGCCAATTTCTCACCCATGATGAGGCAACAATTGGCGCATTGGTCGACGCCGCTGCGGCGGGAGATCGCGGCCAGTTCGACGCGCAAATCGACGGATTGGTTCGACCCAACCGCAAGGAACCGCTCTGGGATGCCGTGATTGATCTGGTGGGAGCCGAAATGCGCGCCGCGTGAATGCTTGCCGTGCGGGCCTAGGCTGGCTACCGCGAGCGCCATGACTACAACGCGTTTTGCCCCGTCCCCCACTGGCCGATTGCATGTCGGCAACATCCGCACCGCGCTTCACAATTGGATGATTGCGCAAAAGTCGGGTGGCAAATTTATCCTGCGCATCGACGATACCGATGAAGAGCGCAGCAAAGAAGAATATGTCGATGCCATTCGTGAAGATCTCGCTTGGCTTGGGATCGCCGCGGATCAGGAAGAGCGGCAATCGGAGCGGCTTGATCGATACGAGGCTGCCTTCTCCGTTTTGCGCAATGCCGGGCGGATTTATCCTGCCTACGAGACACAGCAGGAACTTGAACTCAAACGCAAAGTGCTGCTGGGACGAGGTAAGCCGCCCATTTATGATCGCGGCGCTTTGGAGCTCAGTGATGAAGACCGCGCCGCAAAGGAAGCGGAAGGTATACAGCCGCACTGGCGCTTCAAGCTAGACCACGGAGAGCCGCTTCAGTGGGAAGATGGTGTGCGCGGGCCGGTCAAGTTTGACCCAGCGCTGCTTTCCGATCCTGTGATCCGGCGTGCGGATGGCTCGTGGCTTTACATGCTGCCTAGTACGGTCGATGATGTGGATATGGGCATCACAAAGGTGCTGCGCGGCGAAGACCATGTGTCTAACACAGCCGTTCAAATTCAGATGTTTACCGCACTTTATGCTGCAGGTTTTGCTGCAGCAAAACCGGTGCCGGAATTCGCGCATGAGGCGTTGCTGGTTGGCAAGGAGGGCAAGCTATCCAAGCGTCTTGGTTCGCTAGGTTGTGATGCATTTCGCGAGAAGGGTATCGAACCAGAAGCGATTATTGCGCTGTTATCGCGGCTCGGCACATCGCTGCCAGTGGAGCCGATCGCAGACCGCGCGGCATTGCTTGACACATTCGATCTTTCTACTTTTGGCCGCGCGCCGGCGAAATTTGACGATTCTGAGTTAGAGCGGGTCAACACCGCGATTGTTCATGCGATGCCGTTTGAGGTGGTGAAAGATCGCCTGCCCGAGGGTATGGACGAAGCAGGGTGGCATGCTGTTCAACCCAATATCGCCACTGTTGGCGAGGTCAGTGAATGGTGGCGGCTGGTCACCGGGCCGATTGAGGTCTGCGAGATTTCCGACGAAGACAAAGCGTATTTGGCTCAGGCCGCAGAGGCTTTGACGTGGGGCGATGACCCTTGGCGGGCGCTGACGTCTGCCTTGAAGGAAAGCACAGGTCGCAAGGGCAAGGCGCTGTTCTTACCGTTGCGTCAAGCGCTGACCGGTATGAACCATGGTCCTGATATGGGCGAGCTGCTGCCGCTGATCGGTGAAGTTGAGGCGCGGAAGCGGTTGGCCAAGGCAGCAGGCTAGCCGGCTCACTGCATTCAAATTAGTGAGAGCAGTTGTGCGTGATCAGTTGCTACGATTGCTGCGCCACTATCTTTAAGGCGTGAGGGAAGCCCTGCGTCCGCGTGCCCGCCACCGACAAAGCCAATGGGTGTCATGCCCGCAGCTTGCGCCGCCCTTATTCCATGAACGCTGTCTTCAATAACCGCACAGTTGACGGGATCGACCCCCAGTGCCTGTGCTGCGTGCAAGAAAAGATCAGGCGCAGGTTTGCCGCGTGACACATGGTCGACAGAGTAGATATGCGGCGCAAACAATCGCGTGAGACCGGTGATTTCAAGTTTGCGTTGAAGTTTTTTTATCGGTGCGGACGAAGCAACGGCCACTGGTCGATCCAAAGCTTTCAGTAGTTCAGCAATTCTATCAATGGCGCTTAGTTCTGCCTCTATCCGAGGCCAGGTCCTTGCTTCCAATCTGTCCCCAAAGTCTTCGTGAAAAATGCCGCCAACCCGCTCAGCAAAATCTTCGTTAAGGTGGCGATAGTAGTCGGGGTTGGACAATCCGACAAAGCGCAAAAGATAAGTTGCGTGATCGTATTCCAAACCCAATTCTGACAGGAGCTCTCGCTCTACTGCCATATGGATAACCTCTGAATTGACGAGAACTCCGTCACAGTCAAAGATAATGGCTTTGAAGTTAGAAAGTTGCATCGTAGCGCTTACCCCTCAACCCTCGTGCTTCTCCAACTCCTCGCCCGTGAGCGTGACCACATGTAAGAGATTGGTCGAGCCCGGTGTTCCAAAAGGTACGCCTGCTAGCACAATTTGCTTGGAACCCGCTTTGCCAAAGCCATGGCGCAGGGCCATGCGTTTGCCCTTCGCGATCATCTCTTCAAAGCTGCCAATATCCTTTGTCGTAACCGCATGCGCGCCCCACAACAGCGCAACGCGGCGCGCTGTCCGCATGCTGGGGGTAAGCACCAGTATCAGCGTTGAAGGGCGCTCGCGAGAGACGCGACGCGCGGTCGATCCTGACATCGTGAAAACCGTGATCGCGCTGATCGAGACAGTGTCGCCAATGGTCATACATGCGTGCGCCAGCGCGTCCGATGTGGTTGCATCTGGCGGCGTATCCAAGAAGCGGATACGCTCTCTATAGCCTTCATCATGCTCCACTTGCGTCGCGATAGAGTGCATCATCGCGACCGATTCCTGCGGCCAATCACCCGCCGCACTTTCAGCCGAAAGCATGACTGCATCCGCCCCGTCATAGACAGCATTGGCTACGTCAGAGACCTCTGCGCGCGTCGGTATTGGGCTTTCGATCATGCTTTCTAGCATTTGCGTGGCGACAATCACCGGTTTGCCCGCTGTCCGGCATGCGGCAACGATCCGCTTTTGTAGCGGCGGCACCTCATGCGGCTCAAGCTCAACGCCCAAATCACCGCGCGCAACCATGATCCCATCGGAAAGCTCGATGATCTCTGACAGGCGCTTGATCGCTTGCGGCTTTTCAATCTTGGCACACAGCGCTGGAGTGTCCCCGCCCTGCATTTTGATAAGCTTGCGCGCTTCGGCCATATCTTCGGGCCGTTGGACAAAACTGAGTGCGATCCAGTCCGCATTGTGTTCGACAGCAAACGCCAAATCCCTGCGGTCCTTGTCGGTCAAAGCTGGGATCGGTACTTCGGCGTCGGGCACGTTCACGCCTTTGCGATCGGAGATAACGCCGCCCACTTCGGCGGAGCAGAAGATGCGGTTCTCGTCCGCTTCCTTGACCACCAATTTGATTTTGCCGTCATTGATCAAAAGCCGTTGCCCGCGCACCATAATCCCGAACAATTCAGGATGGGGTAGGCAAACGCGGTTTTCATCACCCGGCGTTTCATCCCGGTCGAGCGTGAAATGCGCGCCATGCCGGATCACCGCTTTGCCTTCTGTGAACGTGCCAACCCGCAGCTTTGGTCCCTGCAAGTCGGCCAAGATCGCAATGGGGCGCGCGAATTCTTTCTCCAGCGCACGGATCGCATTGATGGCCTGTTCGTGATCGGCGTGGTTGCCGTGGCTCATATTGACGCGGAATGCGTCCGCTCCGGCTTTGAACAAATGCCGCAGCATTTCTGGCGAACGGCTTGCCGGGCCGATCGTCGCCAAGATCTTGACCTTGCGCCCACGCGGGTCGATCCGTGTTGCATCTGGTTTAGCCATCGGAAAAGACAGTCCTTTGTTTGTCCCTTTTCCCGCTATGACAGGCTGAAATGGCAACTCAAGGAAATGTGAAGATGAATAGCAATTCGGATGCAATTGAGCAGTTGGACGATGCAATAGCCGCCGCGGCATTTCGGCGCTTGGTCAAGCACTTGCAGCACCGTCACGATGCTCAGAATATTGAGCTAATGGGATTGGCCGGATTTTGCCGTAATTGCCTGGCCGATTGGATCAGGGATGCCGGCTTTGACGGGGATAAGGCCGCTGCACGCGAGGTGATTCACGCAATGCCGATGGATCAATGGAAGGCGACTCGGCAGAAGCCAGCGACTGAAGAACAGATCGCAGCCATGGAAGCGAGCGTTGCAAAAAACAAAGCGAGATAGTGCGAACAACTTTTCCCGGCTTGTGGATAGTGCGGCTTTGCACCACTGACCCGGTCAATCTATTTGCCCGTCAACCGATTCTCAGATCACTGGAGACCAATTGAGATGGCTGAAGCCACCGACGACCGCCTGCGCTTGCTAATCGAGCGCATCGAACGCCTTGAAGAAGAGAAAAAAGGCATCGCCGACGATATTCGCGATGTCTATGCCGAAGCGAAAGCGGTCGGATACGATCCAAAGATCATGCGCCAGATCGTGCGCCTTCGCAAAATGAAGCCCGATGATCGCAGCGAACAGGAAATGGTGCTGGATACTTACAAGGCCGCGCTTGGCATGGGGTAGGCACTGTGTGTGCTCGCGATACTGCACCTTGAGTAGCGCGTTGGCCTGACTTAAGAGCGTGGGTACAATTAGCCCAAACTTAAAGAGCTCCCATGGCAGGCCATTCCAAATTTAAGAACATCATGCACCGCAAAGGTGCGCAG
>CAZOLE010000024.1:0-12407 GCA_964580445.1 uncultured Porphyrobacter sp. | reverse complement strand
GCAGACAATTGGGTAACGACGCGCCCTCCGTCCGAAGGGTATCGCCGAGCAATCACCCAACGGTTCAAAATGGGGCGCGGAGCGGTAGCGATGCACCACGCAATTGCCGGATGGGCGGACTGGCCAGAGTGGCACGAAATGCTCGGAGGCCGGTTCTTGTACACGTCGGGCGAATTACGCGGAGAGAAGGTGCTGGATTCTGGTTATCTTCTCGACGTTGAATTCACCGCACAGGTGGTCGCCGATCACCCGGTGACCCAGGGAATGCCCGCCAGTTTTACCCTGCGCGATGAGCAGTATCTGGGCCATGTCTTTGAAGATGATGTTGAGCCCTTGCTGCGTTCAAATGTCACCTTCACGCGCGAGCATTTCTCTTCCGCTGCACTCGCAATTTCAGGCACGATGGATTCCAACGAAGGGTGGGAGCACCCAGAGGGAAGCAATCTCATCGGCTGGCACAAACAGGTGCACGGTGCACCCTTGGTCTATCTGCAACCGGGCGACAGCAAAGAGGCGCTTTTAAACCCTCATATTCAGCGCCTGTTTGCGAACGCGATCAACTTTACCGCTGGAGAATTTTGATGACACCCACACAGACCATTGAGGCCTTTATCGCAGCTTGGGACGCGTTTGATCTGGAGGCGATCTATTCTTTCATGGCCGAAGATGTCGAATGGACAGATGTGCCGTTGTCCACGGTGAACGGGATCGATCAAGTGCGCGCGAAGATGGATGGCTTTCCAGGAGTGGAAGCCTGCGGGTTCGATACGCATCACATCGCAGCGAATGGCAATGTTGTGCTGACCGAAAGAACGGATTGGTTCGAGATGAAAGGCCGCAAACGCACGATCAAAGTTATGGGCGTGTTTGAGCTGAACGAGGACGGCAAAATCGCGAAATGGCGTGACTATTTCGACAGCGCTGAGTTCGTGCGCGAGTTCGGGGATCTTGCACCCTCGTAAAATTGGCAGGTCTTGCGCGGCTCGCTCCTAACACATTCGCGCATCGCGCGGAGGTGCGCAGTTTGGCATCGTACAAACAATATTGACGTTATGAATTGGGAGCCGCGGTAGTGAACAAGCCACAAACAAATATGTTTGCTCAAGAAACGCTTGTCGATCCGTTTGAGCATTACGCGCAAATGCACGCGGCGGGTGTCGAGATTGATTTCATCGCAGAGATGAACACGTTTGTTGTTTATTCCTATGAATTGTGCAGCGAGGCTACCGGCAAGCCTGAGATTTTCTCAAATGATTTCACAGCGTTGATGGGCCGGGAAGAAGACGAGGAGATCAATGCTATCCTCGACGAGGGTTGGCCCGACGAGCCGACCTTGCTCACTGCTGACCACCCAGTTCACACCCGCAATCGCAAGCTAGTGAACCTAGCGTTCTCGGCTCCGCGGGTGAACGCAATCGAAGCCACGATGCGCGACAAATCGATCCGCTTGATTGAGTCCTTTGCTGACAATGGCGAATGCGAATTCGTCGAGGACTTTGCGATTCCACTGCCAGTTTTTATGATCGCTGGGCAGATCGGGCTCGATAACGATCCAAAACAGGTCAAGGCGTGGTCCGACGCGGCGGTCGACCGCTTTAGCCAGATGGTCGATCACGAGCGCAAAAAAGAATGCGCGCGCGCTTTGGTTGAATACCAGCACTATATGAAAAGCCTGATCGATGATCGCCGCGCCAATGGCGGCGATGATCTGTTGAGCGATTTGGTCGAAGCTCGGGTCGAAGGCGAGGAGCCACTCACCGATCCTCAGCTCATGTCGATCATGCAGCAATTTATGGTCGCCGGAAACGAGACGACGACCTCGACAATCGCGGGGGGCTTGTTGCAGCTGATCCGCAATCCGGACCAGATGGCTAAAGCAAAAGCCGCTGCGGGCGGGCGCGATCCGAAACTGATTGGCAATTTGGTCGAAGAGGCGCTTCGCTACGAAACACCAACAGCAGGCATGTGGCGGATTGTGAAAGAAGACACTCAGCTGGGTGGGACCGACATTCCAGCCGGAGCGGTTGTTCAGCTGCGCTATGCCGCAGCGAACCGCGATCCCAAGAAGTTTGAGAGCCCCGACGCATTCGACATCGAACGCAAGAATGCCCGCGCGCATCTCGCCTTTGGCAAGGGGCCGCATATGTGTGTTGGCAACATGTTGAGCCGCAAGGAAATGCAGGTCGCTTTTGACGAGCTGCTTGAACGTTTGGATAATTTCGCGATCGCCGACGAAAGCGACATTGCTATTCTGCCCAACATCTTGCTGCGCGGTGTCACCAAACTCCCGATTTCCTACTCAAGGAATACAGGGTGAATTTCGACCTCTCTGAAGAGCAAGAGCTGTTTTGCAGCTCGGTTGAGCGTTTTTCTGCACCACTAGACGTTGAAGCGCGGCGCAAACTGCGCCTGTCGCCGACCGGCTATGACCGAGAACGGTGGAAGGAACTGGCTGAGCTGGGCTTGATCGCGCTCGCGGCGAGCGAAGACGTTGGCGGATTGGGCGGTTCTCCGGTTGATCTGGCGCTAGTTGCTGAGGCTATTGGCAAATCCAATTCCCCTGATCCTTGGCTTGAGCTGGGCGTTTTACCTGCGCGTTTGCTGGAAGCGGGCGGAGCGCATGCAGCGCTGGAAGGCGTCTTGGCCGGAGAGGCAATCGCCACTTTGGCTTGGGCAGAACGCGGACAACGCTACAATCTCGACGCGCGCTCGGTTCAGGCTGAGCGGAGCGGCGATGGCTTTGTGCTGAGCGGCGATAAGACATGGGTGATGGGGGCGCTGCTGGCGGACCAGTTTATCATCACCGCACAACTCGACGGGGAAGCCGCGTGCTTCATCGCACCCAAAGACGCAGACGGGCTGGAAGTGCGCGCTTATCGTCTTGCCGACGGGAGCATTGCGGGCGAAATCAAGTTGACCCGTGTGGCTATCAACGCATCGGCAAAGCTTGACATCACGCCAGACACTTTGGCTGCTATCATAAACGAAATCCGGCAATTGGCCGCAGCTGAAATGGTCGGTCTAAGCCAGCGACTGCTGGATGATACGCTTCAATACACCAAGGAACGCGAGCAATTCGGGGTCGCGATTGGCAGTTTCCAAGCGCTCCAGCACCGCTTGGTCGATTGCTATGCCAAAACCGAACAATCGCGCTCGATGCTGTACCGCGCAGCGCTTTCAAATCGCGACCAGTCCGACTGGAAACGCACCGCCGCCGGAGCGAAGGCGCTTATTGGCGAGAACGCCGAGGCAATCGCCCGTGAGGCGGTGCAGATGCATGGCGGCATGGGGATTACGGAAGAGCTGGCGATTGGCCATGCGATGAAACGGGTGATGGTGCTTGCCCGGCTGTTTGGTGACACTGACACCGTGCTTGCCGAATATGCGCTTGCAGCCTGAGGAGACCTGAGATGGGCCAGAAAATTGATCCCGATCTGTGGAGTGACGATGCCGAGCCGCATTTGATGGGCGGACGTTTGGCATCTGGCGAAATAGTCTTTCCCATGCCCGTTGGCGATGCCGCGAAAGAGGTAGAGCCCTATAAGCTATCGCGCACTGGCACATTGTGGTCTTGGACCAGCCAAGGCTTTCTACCAAAGACGCCCTATGAGGGTCCGGGATGCAATGAAGGGCCCAATGGTGAACCTTCACCGCCTGACTTTCAGCCTTTCCTGCTTGGCTATGTCGAGTTGCCCGGTGAAGTCATTGTCGAGAGCCGGATCGTCGGGGCGAACCTCGACGACCTGAAGCTGAACATGCCCGTGGAATTCTGCGTAGTGCCGTTCAATGCGACACATGACACTTTCGCTTTCCGCCCTATTGCCAACGCTAAGGATCAAGCCGCATGAGCGAGAATGTCTATATTATCGGCGCAGGTATCCATCCTTTTGGCCGAACCGAAGAGCGCACTGGCCGCGAACAAGGCGTGTTTGCTGTGCGGCAAGCGTTGGCTGATGCCGGTCTTGATTGGACCGATATGGAGTGTGCCTATGGCGGTTCCGCAGCGGCGGGCAGTGCCGATATCATGGTCAATGAGCTTGGCCTGACATCGCTGCCATTCACGAATGTTGCCAATGGTTGTGCAACCGGGGGCAGCGCGCTTGCTTCCGCTCAACAAGCGATCGCCAGCGGCATGTATGACCTCGCGCTTGCAGTCGGTTTCGACAAACACCCGCGCGGCGCTTTCAACGCAGAGCCTTCGCAATATGGTCTGCCGGAATGGTACGGACAGACCGGCATGATGCTGACCACGCAATTCTTCGCGCTCAAGATTCAGCGTTACATGCAATTGCACGGGATCAGCCGTGAATCGCTTGGCTTGGTGGCGGCAAAAGCATTTCGCAATGGCGTGGTGACGCCGCATGCTTGGCGGCGGTCAGAAATTGATCTTGAGACGATCATGAACGCCCCAATGATCAATGACCCGCTTACGAAATTCATGTTCTGCGCCCCGGCCGAAGGGGGCGTGGCGCTGATCATGGCGAGCGAAAAGAAGATGAAGGAATTGGGAGCGGACGGCGTGAGAATCGCCAATGTCTCCGTGCGGACTCGCCCACCTGACAGCTTTGAAGTGTTCCAAGCCGGTGTCTCAATCAAAGAAGGTGGCAAGCCCACTGTGCTGGCGTCCAAGGCTGCCTTTGAAGGTGCAGGGATCGGACCGGAAGACATTGATGTCGCGCAATTGCAAGACACCGAAAGCGGCGCGGAAATCATGCACATGGCCGAAAACGGTTTTTGCAAAGATGGCGAGCAGGAGGAATGGCTCGCAAACGGCTGGTCGGATCGCGGTGGTAAGCTGCCGATCAACACCGATGGCGGCTGTTTGGCGTGCGGGGAACCGGTCGGCGCGTCGGGCCTTCGGCAGGTTTACGAGAATGTTGAGCAGCTGCGTGGGCGCGGCGGCGAACGGCAAGTGGCGGGCGCCGATGGGAACGGCCCCAAAGTCGGGTACAGCCATGTCTATGGCGCGCCGGGGCTTTCAGCCGTCGCAATCTTAGAGCGCTAGGGAGAGAGACGCTCGATGGGAAAAATGGAGAACAAGGTCGCGCTCGTCACTGGCGGCGCGGAAGGGATCGGCGCCACGGTAGGCCGCATGATCATCGCGGAAGGCGGCAAAGTGCTGCTGTGCGATTTGCAGCTTGATAAGGCGCAAGCGCTCGCGGCGGAGCTGGGCGAAAATGCTGCAGCGTTTGAGCTGGATGTGCGCAATCTCGACCAATGGCATGAAGCTGTGAAGGCAGCGCAAGCGGCGTTCGGGAAACTGAACGTGCTGTGCAATGTCGCGGGTATTTCAGAACCCGGCAATGTGGTTGATGGGACGCTCGACACGTGGAAGCGCACGATCGATATCAATCTCAACGGCCCTTATTATGGGATGCGCGCGGCGCTTCCTGCGATGGAAGCGAGCGGAGAACCCGGCGCTATCGTCAATATAGGTTCGATGATTGCGATGCGCGCGGCATCTTTTGTCGCCGCTTACAGCGCGTCGAAAGCAGGTCTGTTGGGGCTCACCCGTTCGGTTGCTTTGGATTGTGCGGAACGCGGTGTGCCGATCCGAGCGAATATGGTGCATCCCGGCGCAATCCGTACCCCGATGTATGACCGCTATAAATTCTCAGGCGCAGATGAGCCGGATAATATCGAACGCGATTTTGCTGCAACCCACCCGATGAACCGCATTGGCGAACCAGACGAAGTGGCGAAAGCCGTGGTCTTCCTCGCCAGTGACGAAGCAAGCTTCACCACTGGCTGTGACTTCACCGTCGATGGCGGCGGGTCGATAAGGAGCTAACGATATGGGCGAGCAACCAGCCACTCGGATCGACGCGCATTTTGTCGCAGCGGGCAAATATCACGATATCGACTATCCGCGCTTGGAAGTGCTTAAGCTGCTCGCTGAGCACCCGCATATCCGCACAACCGTGGCGTGTGATTATTCAGGGCTGGAGCGGCTCGATCAATGCCGCTTTCTCATCACCTATACCTGCGACTTGATTCCAAGCGAAGAGCAGACGAAACAGCTACGCAGCTGGGTTGAAGGCGGCGGGAAATGGCTCGCCCTGCACGGCACCAATTCGATCCTTGTCTTCACCGAAGAGGGATTGGTCGATGCTCCAGACGAGCGGCCAGACCTGTTCGAGATGTTGGGCACCCAATTCAAAGCTCACCCGCCGATCGGCCCATTTGAAGTGGAAGTGGTGAATAAGGACCATGAGCTAACCCGTGGGATCGATGATTTCGAAGTGGTGGATGAGCTGTATCTTTCCAAGACCACGGCAGAGATTGACACGCTGATGCAGACCACGTTCGAAGGCGAGGCCACAGGCTTTGTCGAAGGGCAGTGGGAAAAGACTGCAACGCCGATCCTCTACACCCGCGACATGGGCAAAGGGCGGATTGTCTACAACACGCTTGGCCATTGCCGTGGACACTATGATCTTCCGGGGATGCAGGATTTCTACCCGCACAAGGAAATGTGCGCTTGGAACTACGACGTCTATTATGACCTACTGCGGCGTAGCATCGCTTGGGCCCTAAGAGATGAAGCGCGTGATGGCGAATAAGGGGTACCGGCTATGGACATGAACTTCTCTCAAGAAGACCTCGCCTTTCGCGAAGAAGTCCGCGACTTTCTCGCTGAAAAGCTGCCACAGAACTTGCGCGATGGCGCACGCAGGACGCCGGGCGTCTTTGTTGAACCCGATATAGGTCTCGAATGGCACCGAATTCTGAATGACAAGGGTTGGGTTGCACCGCACTGGCCTAAAGAAGATGGCGGCACGGGCTGGACCCCCGTTCAGAAATTCATCTTTGAAAAAGAATGCGCGCTTGCCGGTGCACCAGCTTTGTCCATTTTAGGCCTGCGATTGGTAGGGCCGGTTATCTGTGCATTTGGGACGCCTGAGCAAAAGGCACGCTTCCTGCCGCGCATT
Source organism: uncultured Porphyrobacter sp. (assembly GCA_964580445.1). Classification (GTDB taxonomy): domain Bacteria; phylum Pseudomonadota; class Alphaproteobacteria; order Sphingomonadales; family Sphingomonadaceae; genus Erythrobacter. Next base: position 5,475 of record CAZOLE010000024.1, on the reverse strand, counting down.
CTCTCGGGCGACGACTACTGGTGCCAAGGCTATTCCGAACCAGGCAGCGGCTCCGATTTGGCATCGCTGAAAACCAGCGCAAAACTCGATGGAGACGAGTACACAGTCAACGGCTCCAAAATCTGGACCACGCACGCGCATCACGCCAATTGGATCTTTGCTCTGGTGCGGACTGATACCACGGTTAAGAAACAGGCTGGGATCACGTTCCTTTTATTGCCGATGAATCAGGACGGGGTCGAGGTCAGCCCGATCATGTCGATGTCGGGCGATCATGAAGTGAACGCAGTGTTCTTCTCGGACGCCAAAACGGGTGTAGAAAACCGCATCGGCGAAGAAGGCGCAGGCTGGACCATTGCCAAGTTTCTGCTGGAAAATGAGCGCGGTGGATCATCTTTCGCGCCGCGTCTGATCCAGGGCATCGAAAAGCTTGAAGAGCTTGCGCAAACCCAGCCGTCTGGCGTCAACGGTGCGATAGCCCATGATGTGCGGTTCCGCGATCGGTTGGCACGGGCAAAGCTCGAAGCCGAAGCACTCGAGTTCACTGAATTGCGAATTCTTGCAGAGTTGGCGAAAGGGCGCGCGCCCGGTCCGCAAACGTCGCTGGTCAAGCTGCTGGGGGCAAATATTGGCCAGGAAATTGATACCTTGCGGCTTGAGCTGCTCGGCCCGGACGCTTTGCAACTGCCGCTCGAACGACCTCTTTACGGCAACGAAGCGCCAGAGCCAGTAGGCAGCGAAGTCGCTCAAACGGCGCTGGGTAAATTTCTCAACAGCCGCGCTTCGACAATTTTTGGCGGATCAGATGAAGTTCAAAAGAACATTATTGCCAAGACCGTTCTTGGTCTCTGACCTGCACTCTCATACAGAAAGACACTACTGATGGATGTATCAAAGCTGATGTACCGCGACGGCCTTATGAAGGACGAAAGGGTACTGATCACCGGAGGTGGAACTGGTTTAGGTCGCGAGATGGCCGAAGGCTTCTTAAAGCTTGGGGCAACCGTCTATATTTGCGGGCGCAGGCAGAACAAAGTTGATGAGACAGCCGCTGAACTTATGGAAGCGCATGGCGGCAAGGTCGTCGCCCACGCTTGTGACATTCGCGACCCCGATGCGATCAAAGCCATGGTCGATGCGATTTGGGCCGATGGCGGCGCGCTTACCGGCGTGGTCAACAATGCCGCGGGCAATTTCATCAGTCGCACCGAAGACCTCTCGGTCAACGCCTTCAATGCAATCTCCGACATCGTGTTTCGTGGCACATTCTATGTCACGCTCGACATCGGCAAACGCCTGATCGCCGAGGGTAAAAAAGCGAGTTTCCTTTCGATCCTGACCACTTGGGTCTGGACCGGCAGCGCGTTTGTTGTCCCATCTGCCATGTCCAAAACCGCAATCAATTCGATGACTCAAAGCCTTTCGACCGAATGGGGTCGGTATGGCCTGCGCTTCAACGCGATTGCGCCGGGACTTTTCCCAACTAAGGGCATGAGTGCGCGCCTTAGTCCGGGAAAGAATGATGGCAACCCGAACAATTCGATGAACCCGATGGGCCGCGCTGGCGAGATGCACGAACTGGCCAATCTTGCAGTGTTCCTGATGGGTCCGGGCGCAGAATATGTGAACGGTCAGACGATTGCGATTGATGGTGCGGGCGCGCGGGCGAATGGCGGAACATTCTACCCAATGCTTGAAGGTTTGGGCGACCCTGAATGGGAGTCGATGCGCGCGATGATCAAAGGCACAAATGCTAAGGATCAAGCGGAACGCTCGACTGGCTAGACAGTCGCACTTTTCGCCAGCCTTTGCGCGATAGACAAACGCGTTAAAACCATGCACCTTCCCGAAAAGGGGAGAGCAAATATGTCGACTATGGGTCTGAACATGCGTTGGATGTTGGCATTGGGCGCTGCCCTGATGCTGGGTCTGGCTGGATGCAGCACGGAACCCGGCGGCAATAGCGGCGAACGTGTGGGCGCGGAACAATTGTTAGCTGCGGACGAAGACGGCGCGAACTGGATTGCTCATGGGCGCACCTATTCCGAACAACGCTTTTCCCCGCTTCAGGCAATCAACGCTGAGAGCGTGGGCGATCTGGGCCTAGCCTGGTTTGCCGATATGGACACGGCCCGCGGGCAAGAAGCCACACCGCTGGTGATCGATGGCAAGCTTTACGTCACCACCGCGTGGAGCAAAGTGAAGGCCTATAGCGCCGCCACTGGTGAGCCTTTGTGGGAGTACGACCCCGAAGTGCCCGGCGAAACCGGTGCCAAAGCATGCTGCGACGTGGTCAATCGCGGCCTCGCGACGTGGGGCGATAGACTGTATCTTGGGACATTGGATGGCCGGTTGGTCGCGCTGGATCGGGATACGGGATCGGTTGAGTGGGAAACCGTGACCGTCGATCAGGATCAAAGCTACACCATAACTGGCGCGCCGCGCATCATCGATGGCAAGGTGATCATTGGCAATGGCGGGGCGGAATTCGGCGTTCGGGGATATATCGCTGCCTACGACGCGGATGATGGCGCAGAATTGTGGCGGTTCTACACTGTTCCTGATGGCACGGAAGGGGACGACGCGCCCGAACATATCAAAGCCGCCTCCGAAACTTGGAACATGGAAGCGCTTGCCGGATCAGACGCGATTGGCGGCGGCGGCACGGTCTGGGACTCGATGGCCTATGACCCCGATCTCGACCTACTTTACTTCGGTGTTGGCAATGGGTCCCCATGGAACCGCGCTTATCGTTCACCGGGCAAAGACGGCACGGGAGAGGGCGATAACCTTTATCTCTCCTCAATCGTCGCGGTCCGCCCTGATACGGGTGAATATGTCTGGCATTATCAGACCACCCCGGGCGAAACGTGGGATTACACCGCTACTCAGCACATCATCCTTGCCGACATGGAGATTGAAGGCACCGACCGCAAAGTGTTGATGCAGGCGCCCAAAAACGGGTTTTTCTATGTGCTCGACCGGGAGACCGGCGAGTTCATTTCTGCCAAAGAATACATCCCACAAAACTGGGCTAAGGGGATGGACGAAAATGGTCGTCCGATCTTCAATGAAGAGACGCGCATCGATAAGACCGGCAAGCCCGCTTTGGTTATGCCGGGCGCGCTGGGCGGGCACAATTGGCACCCGATGGCGTATCACCCGGGCGAAAACCTCGTCTACATCCCCGCCTTCGAAGCGGCCATGTTGTACGCGCCCGAAGCGGATTGGAAGCCTGACCGCGAGCGTGGCTTCAACGTTGGCTTTGATCTGGGTGTGGGCGACCTGCCGCCTGATCTGGGCTTTCGCCGGTCGGTTTATGGCACCGTTAAGGGCAAGCTGATGGCATGGGATCCTGTCGCGCAAGAGGCGCGTTGGGTGGTGGAACATCCAGGGCCCTGGAATGGTGGAATTCTGGCAACCGGCGGCGATCTGGTGTTTCAGGGCAATTCTTCGAGCGAGTTTGCCGCTTATAAGGCCGCGACCGGAGAGAAGGTCTGGAGCTTTGCTGCGCAGACGGGCGTGGTTGCGCCGCCGATGACTTATACGGTTGATGGCAAGCAATACATCGCGGTTCTGGCCGGCTGGGGCGGAGCTTATGCGATCACAGCCGACGGCCATCTGATCAACGCTCAAGGCCCGGTGCGAAACGTTTCGCGTTTGCTGGTCTTTAAGCTGGGCGGGGAAGCGGCACTTCCGGCTGAAGTGAAGCTTGCCAATCTGCCACTTGATCCGCCGCCAAGCCGCGCGAGCAAGGAAACGATCGCTCTGGGTAAGGTCAAATATGCGCGCTATTGCGCAGTATGCCACGCACCGGGTGCGGTCGGCTCAACCGAACTGCCGGATTTGCGCCGTTCCGGGACATTGGGCAGCGCACAATCGTGGAAAGCGGTCGTCTTTGAAGGCATCCTCAAGGATCGAGGCATGGTGAGCTTTGCCCCGTCCCTATCGGAAGACGAGGTTCAAGCGATCCGTGCCTATGTGATCAAACGTGCCAATGAGGACAAGGCTTTGGAGGCTGCGACCTCCGAGTAAAGACCCGCGCAATCCGCGCCTTTAGGTGGCCGCTTCGTCCGCCAGCTTCTGTGCTGTTTTGTAGTCCGGTTTGCCGTTGTTGAGCCGCAGCGAGCTTTGGGTAAAGACATACAGGCGAGGGATTTTGTAGCCCGCCAGCCCTTCACGCGCGCGCGCATCGAGCGACTCTTCCAACGCGTCTTCTTGCTTCTCAGGCTCCACGACTGCCACGATTTTACGGCCAAAACGCGGGTCAGGCAGGCTCACCACGCGCGCATCTTTCACTGTCGGATGCGCCATCAAAACTGCTTCGACCTCTTCAGGGAATACCTTTTCACCGCCGGTGTTGATGCACATGTTGTCGCGGCCAACAAAATCGAGCGTGCCATCTGCCGCCCAACGCGCTTGATCGCCTGTCATCAAATAACGCACACCGTCGATCACGGGGAACGTCACCGCATTCTTTTCGTCGTCGCCCAGATAGCCAAGCGGTAACGGACCAGCCCGCGCGACAATGCCAATGCCCTCTTCGCCCGGCTTGATCTCTTTGAGGTCAGCGTCAAACAACCGCGTGTTTCGGCCTGGGATAGCCGCGAACTTCCCACCTCCGGTTGATCCCGCAGCGGTGGTGATAACAGTGGCAGTGCCAGCGCTTTCGCTGGAACCGAGTGCATCGACGATCACCAGCGGTTTATGATGCGCAATCAAGCGGTCCTTATGGGTCTGACTGAAAGCCGCCCCAGTGGAGATGACCAGCCGCAAAGATTGCAACGCCGATCCCGCGTCATCATGCGCGTCCAAAGCATCGGCCAGCGGCATCGCAAAGGCGTCACCAACGATGAACATCGCTCTTGCGGAAAGCCGCTCAACTTCCGCAATCGCGGTTTTTGCGTCGAATTTCAGGGATGGCAGAAACGCGAGCGTCCCACCTTTCAGCAGCTGGATAACCGCGAAAAATTGCCCCGCACCGTGCATTAACGGGCTCAGAAGCAATGTGGGCGCAATCGATAACGGGTGGTCCGGGCCGGTTTTGACCGCTTCTGCCACTTGCTCTTCGAGTGAGGAGGCAATGAACGGCGGTTCCATTGGCGCGCGCGTCCACGTGGATATCGTATTGGCTTGCCAGCTTGCAACAAATGGCCACATCACGGCTTTGGGCATGCCAGTTGTGCCACCAGTTGCTGTGAGGAAAAGTGCTTCTGGGTCGTCTTGAACGGCAAAATCATCGGGCAATCGCGTGCTAAGCAGATCGCTCCAATCAGAACCATCAACATCAATCAGTTGCGCACCTTCAATCAACGCATCTGCGGCACCTACAGCGAAATCTTCTTGCGTAAACAGAGCTTTAATCTCAAAACGGCTGCAAATATCGGCGAGCTCGCGCGCTTTGTAATGGTAATTCACGTTGATGGGCACCAGGCCGGCTTTGATGCTGCCGAAATAGGCGATCAGATAATCAGG
>CAZOLE010000023.1:0-12643 GCA_964580445.1 uncultured Porphyrobacter sp. | reverse complement strand
AATTTGGCCTATGCTATTCAATGGTGATGACCGACAGCGCCGGCTCAGCAAGTACGGATGTGCACAGCCGAATGCCAGTGCTGCTTCGGTCGCAAGACTATGAGGGTTGGGTGTCCGGCTCACCAGAAGATGCGCGGGCTTTGTGTCGCGCTTGGAATGGCGATTTGATTATCGACAGGACCGATGAAAGCTGGACGCGCGGTACCGTTGGCCAGCGATCACTATTTTGAGCGCGTTTGCGACCGCCGCCTTTTGAGCTCTTGGGAGACGGGCCGAACATCGGTTCGCGCGGAATAATCTCGTTCATGCCGCATCCCCCGCATAGCTGACCACTTCGACTTCGATCCCATCCCAATCATAGAAATAGAAGCGCTGGCCCGGATCATAGTCATCATGGCCAAACGGCTTCAAACCTGCCTGCGACACCACATTCTCCGCTGCGACAAGGTCATCGACTACTAAGCCGACATGATTGAGCGGTTGTCCTTTGGAATACTCACCTTTGACATGGTCTCCGGTGTAGAGCGCGAGATAGGTATCCCCGTTCTCTGGATCGCCGACATGGATGGTCCATCCGTGAATTTGACTGGGGCCGCGCCAGCGTTCCTCCCAACCACACAATTGTTTGAACAATTGCGCGGTGCGCTCTGGATCAGTGACGGATAGGTTGGCGTGTTCGAGCCGTCCTTTGGGCATGAGAATTCTCCATTTCTTTGCGTTTGAGCGACCCCTTCGAATCGCTGGACTTGTCGATCATGCAATCTCAACCTAAGTTGAGGTCAAGCTATTTTTTGAGAAGGTCAAAATCATGTCCGCAAAGCTCCATCGCTCTGATCTTGTGCCTATTGGGGAGATGGCTCGCCGCACGGGGTTGTCGGTCTCAGCTATCCGTTTCTACGAGGGGAAGGGGCTGATCGAGCCGGTGCGCACAAGCGGCAATCAGCGCCGTTTTCTGCGCTCGGATATTCGCCGTTTGAGTTTTATTCTGATTGCGCAGCAATTAGGCCTAACGCTAAAAGAGATTGTAGCGGCGATGGCGAAACTTCCGCATGGCCGCACACCCAATGCGCGCGATTGGGAGACAATCAGCCTTTCCATTCGCGATCATCTTGATACGAAAATTGCGCAACTTGAACGCACACGCGATCAGCTTGATGGCTGCATCGGTTGTGGCTGCCTCAGTCTAAAGAAATGTGCGATCTACAATCCTGATGACAAGCTCGCGGAGAAAGGCGCAGGACCGCGCCAAATCCTTGGCTAAAACTCTGGGCCAAGCTCGGGGTCGAGATCGCGTGGGCGCGCAAAATGGGTCAGCGTACCCACATGTTTTCGAAGCTCGCTCCAGTCTTTTATCTTCAATTCCAGCACTGCAAAAGTCGCGGTCGGAAACTTCACGCAGGCTTCGCGAAACAGATCGTTTTCGCGCGCTGGAGAAACCAAGTCTAGCAGGGTGTCTTGCAAGCCCGAATTGTGCCCAGCGACGAGCACAGCATTGTGATCGCCGCCATGGACTTCAACCGTTTCAAGGATCGACGCCGAACTCGCAAGGTAGAGCCGATCATCAAAAACTGGCTCCATTTTTGGCAATGCGTCGGCGATTGTCAGTTTCACTCTTACCGCCGGGCTTGCGATCAATGTGCCCCACTTCACGCCATGTTCTGCGATGTGATTGCCGATCAATTGCGCGCCGCGGTGGCCGCGGTCGTTCAATCCGCGATCAAAATCGCGCCGCGCGCTTTCATCCCAATCGGATTTGGCGTGTCGTAGCAATCCGAGCAGTTTCATGACTGGCCAATTCTCCCATTGAGGCGCAGCGGAAGGCGCCGCGCATCGCTCGCGCTATGAGCATGAACATTCCCCTCGTGTAAAGCAAATGCGGTAAAGGTTCTTTTGCGGCACGGTCCAAATTTCAACCGACTAGCTCAGGTTAAGCAGAGTCGGGTCGGAGGTTCGCCTCGACTGTGTCACTTACTGGATCAGGCCCGATTAGATTGCCTTTTATTCGTGCTATCGCTTCCTCTAAAGTCACGCGGCGGATCGCGGACCCCTCAGGAAAAGCGCTGAGCAAGCGAGAGGGGAATGCTGAGGAGAGAACCACGAAATGGCCGTGGTCATCCTTGTTGCGGATCAAGCGACCAAAGGCCTGAGCCAATCGGGCGCGGATGATGCGATCATCATACTGCCCGCCAGACTCAGCGGCTGCCCGCCTTGCCTTATGAAGGATGTCTGGACGCGGCCAAGGCACCGCTTCAAGTGCGACGCATCTCAACGACCGGCCAGGCACATCAACACCATCGCGCAAGGCATCGGTGCCGAGTAGGCTGGCACGCGGATCATCGCGGAAGATATCGACCAAGGTGCCGGTATCAATCGGGTCAACATGTTGCGCGTAGAGCGGGAGACCTTCGCGCGCTAACCGGTCAGCAATCCGACCATGCACCGCGCGCATTCGCCGGATTGCGGTGAACAGGCCCAGCACACCGCCTTCGCTAGCTTCGATGATTCTTGCATAGGCACCGGCAAGACCGGGGAGATCACCTTTCTTGATATCGGTCACGATCAGGATTTCGGCGCGGGTGGCATAATCGAACGGGCTGTCTGATGCCGACAAGAGCGGCTGCGTATCGACATGGGCGGCGCCAGAGCGGGAAATCGCACTTTCCCACGGATCGCCCACGTCTCCTATCCGGTCGGTCAAGGTTGCGCTGGTCAACATTACGCCATGCGCAGGTTCCAGCACCACTTTCGCAAAGGGCTTCATCGGATCAAGCCAGCGGCGGTGAATGCCAACGTCAAACTCGCGCGCGTCGCTACGATCCACGGCTAGCCAATCGACATATTCTGGGTCGGCTGGTCCGCCAAGCCGCACCAGCAGAGCCTCCCACGCTGCTAGCAAATCGACCCGCCAACTGAGCGAGTGTCTTGCCCCTTCGATCCGCGCTCGGCCCTGCGCATCAAGCCAGTCGGGCGGGTCAGCCATAATCACTTCGAGTCGACCGCCAAGCTTGATCAGCGGTGCGCGGATACTCGCAAGCGCTTTTGCCGCGACACCGGCTGCTTCGATCACTTCGCCGGGCAATCCCGAAGCTTCGGTTTCGATCCCATAGCCCGCTTCTTGTCCGCCGCTTTCGTCGCGAGCGTAGGTCGCGCCCCGTACGGTGAAAAGCAGCGTTTCAAGCGGGCCAGAAGGTTCGCCTTCATTCAAACGTTGTAACCATCCCTCGCTAGGCAAAGCCGCGCCTGCTTCGCACGCCGCTTCGATGGCTTCGCCGCCCTCGTCGTCATAACTCGCAACATCGGCGAGCCGGGCGGCAAGTCCGCGTCGCCGTCCGCGATTTTTGCGCTCAGGACCGGTGATCCAGCGCCGCAGCTCGATCGCCTCCTGCCCAGACAAAGTCGCTGCAAAGGTCGAATCTGCTGCCTCGAAAACGTGATGGCCTTCGTCGAAGATCACCCGCGTGGGGCGCTGCGCATGGTCGCGCCCGCGCGCTGCGTTGACCATCACCAGTGCGTGGTTAGCGATCACCAGATCGGCCTGAGCACTGTCGCGTCCGGCGCGTTCGATAAAGCACTTTCGATAATGCGGGCACCCGGCATAGATGCACTCGCCGCGCTGGTCGGTTAGCGCAGCGATCCCGCGCTTTCTGAACAATGTGCCGAGCCAACCCGGCAAATCGCCGCCGATCATGTCGCCATCGCGGGTGAACGCGGCCCAGCGCGCGACCAGATGCGCCAGGATAGCCGGGCGACCTTGAAATCCGCCTTGCAAAGCGTCTTCGAGATTGAGCAGGCACAGATAGTTTTCGCGGCCCTTGCGCACGACAACGGGTGGAGTGCCGTCAGGGCGCTTGACCGGCCATGCTCTGCGGCTTTCGCTGCGCAATTGCCGTTGTAGGTTCTTTGTGAAGGTCGAGACCCAGACCGTACCGCCCGATGCGCTTGCCCAGAGTGAGGATGGCGCGAGATAGCCCAAAGTCTTGCCGATCCCGGTGCCCGCTTGCGCTAGCGCAATATGGGGTAAATCTCGGGCATCACGGGGAGCGAATATACGCGATACTTCGCTGGCATAGCTGCGCTGACCTTCACGTTTTTCGGAACCTTCGCCGGTCAAATGGTCAAGCTGCGACAACACTTCTGCTTGCGGCAGTTCAACCTGCTGTGGTTGCCCGCGTTCAGCCGCTTCTTCCCATTCTGGCAAAGTTGCAAAGAGCCATTTCTCGGCCTTCTCTGGCCTTTTGACATGCGGCTTTAAAACTTGCGCCCATGGCCAGCGCAGTCGCTCCATCGTTTGAAGCGCGCTCCAAGCGCCCTCGCGCTCAAACCATTCCGGGTCTTCGCAAGCACCAACCAGTTTGCCTGCTGCGCTTTGCAGGAAGGCTGGCACGTCGTCATCGCCTTGCGGCTCGTCAACCTCCAAGGCCTGCGCTAACCCGCGTGGCGTAGGCACGCAGAACCGCGCCGGATGGACGAATGCAAACAGTTCAAGCAGATCCAAGCCGGATAAATCAGGATAACCCAGCCGGTTAGCGACCAAAGGTGCGTTGAGGATCAGGATCGGCGTATCCGCGGTCGCCATGATCGCATCGCCTTTGGACACTGCGCCCGTATCCGAATTGGGCGGTCGCAGCCAATTGCCGCCATGGCTAGCGTGCAGCGCGGGCAGGGGAAGGGGAGCACTCACGCAATGAGGAATGCGCAAAGCAAAGCACAAAGTAAACTCGGCCTATCAAGCTATCGGCACAAATCGTCATGAACAGCCGTTCTGCCTTAGCTCTGTCTCACTCTCTTTGACCGGAGAGATGCATTCGCGCTTGAACCTTGTGGCACGATAGGCATATGCGCCGATGCTATGAGTATGGAAGAACTGATCGCCGCTGCACGCGTAAACAAGGCTTGGCCCTTTATTGAGGCGCAGCGGCTGCTGAAACGCTATCCCGATGGCGCAAAAGCCGATGGTTCTCCGATCCTGTTTGAAACTGGCTATGGCCCCTCAGGTCTGCCGCATATCGGCACCTTTCAAGAGGTCTTACGCACCACCTTTGTGCGCCGCGCTTTTGAAGCGATGATCGGTGCGAGGCCTGAAGATGGCAAAACAAGGCTTGTCGCGTTCAGCGATGACATGGATGGTTTGCGCAAAGTGCCGGACAACATCCCAAACGCGCAATTGCTGGAAGCGAATTTGCATAAGCCTTTGTCGCGTATGCCCGATCCGTTCGAACAATATGAAAGTTTCGCGCATCACAACAACGCCAAGCTGCGCGAATTTCTTGACCGATTTGGCTTTGACTATGAATTCGTTGCGGCGAGCGATCGCTACAATTCGGGCGCGTTTGATGATGCGTTGAAGCAGGTGCTGCGCAAGAACCAAGACATTCTCGACATTATGCTGCCGACCTTGCGCGAGGAACGGCGAAAAACCTATTCACCGGTCCTGCCTATCTCGCCGAGCACTGGCAAAGTGCTGCAAGTGCCCGTCGAAGTGGTCGATGCCGAAAGCGGCACTATCCGCTTTACCGATGAAGATGGCAGCGTGATTGAGCAAAGCGCACTTGGCGGCCAAGCCAAGCTGCAATGGAAAGTCGATTGGGCGATGCGTTGGTACGCACTGGACGTCGACTATGAGATGTATGGCAAAGATTTGACCGATAGCGGCGTGCAATCGGGCAAGATCACCCGTGTGCTTGGCGGCAAAAAGCCTGAAGGCCTCATCTATGAGATGTTCCTTGATGAGAACGGCGAGAAGATATCTAAATCGAAGGGCAATGGCCTGACGATTGATGAGTGGCTGACTTATGGCAGCGATGATTCATTGGGCTTCTACATCTTCCCCAATCCAAAAAGCGCAAAGCAATTGCATGCTGGCGTAGTCCCGCGCGCGGTCGATGATTATTGGCAGTTTCGCGAGCGGTTGAAGGATCAAAAGCTCGACAAGCAGATGGGCAATCCCGCGTGGCATTTGCTCCGCGCGAACGGCGGTTGGGACGGGGCGGATGCTCCGGGTGCGGGCGACACTTTGCCGGTATCCTTTAGCTTGCTGCTCAACCTTGTCAGCGTTTTAGGCCTACAAGCGACGCCGGAGAATTTAGCGGAATATGTCGCATCTTACACCGGGCAACCGGTTGATGACGCGCAAGTGGAGCGGTTGATCGAATGCGCGGTCAATTACAACCGCGACTTTGTCGCGCCCAACCTGTCAAAACGCGCGCCTCAGGGAAACGAAGTGGCGGCTTTGCAAGAGCTGGACACCAGACTGGAACAGGCGTCAGCAGATGCCTCGGCACAAGATCTGCAGACCATCGTCTATGAAATCGGGAAGAATGAAGAGCACGGCTTCGAAAACCTTCGCGACTGGTTCCGCGCGCTCTACGAAACCCTGTTGGGCAGCGAGCAGGGGCCGCGCATGGGTAGCTTTATCTCGCTTTATGGGGTTGAGCCGACGCGAAAACTGATCGCTGAGGCACTTTCAAAGGGTTAGTGTAGAGGCGGCGCCGGGTACCTCATCACTCACTTCCAATTGCGTGTGCGATACCACTTCGTAATCACGTATTTAGTGCCTTTGATCACTGGCGTGCCCGCATGCATTGTCTCTTCATTGGGACGCCCTTCGCGATCCGCGTTGTTCCAGACCAGCAAGACGCCCTGTTTAGGCTCTACATTCACACCCAGCTTGGTGAAATACGTGCCTCCGCCTTCTTCGACATGGTTGAGATAAGCCATCGCGGTCCAACTGCGCTGTCCACCGCGTTTTCGCTCGTGCTTCCAATACTCTTCACTGGTGTAAAACCAGTCATTGTGCGCCTTGAATTCTTGGCCGGGGAGATAGCGTTGTCCCTGGATTGCCTCGCCATACTTTGGGTCAATGCCAAGCAGATCATCGATCCGGCGTGAAACCGCTTTCACGAAGCTGTTATGTGGGTCCAGATCGCCCGAGTAGGATGTGCGAAACCCGCTAATATAGCTCTCTTCGTGCAATGATGATGGCCGCGCGACCAAATCAATCATCATGCACAATTGTTCGCATTCGCCCTTGCTTAGAAAATCGCCAATTGCGAACAGTTCGGCCTTTTCATCATTAATCGCATAAACGCCGGGATCGGCATTCAACCGCTCCCTCACAACGGCGCCCACTCGTTTAAGGCCAGCTTGGTCGGGAATCGCAATCGTCTTAGGCATAATGAAAGCTTATGTATCATCGGTTCAGAGCGCTGCAAGCAGAAGCGAAAACCCCCGCCGGATCGCTCCGACGGGGGTTGCGCTTCTTCACCGAGGACTAATTACCAGAAGAAGTCGTGGACCACATCAACCACTTCACCGGTGTAAATGTTCACTAAGACCACATCGTCATAGTACCTTACCCAACGATAGGGGCCATACACGGCAGGCAGACGATAGGAGTACGGGTCGTTAATGTAGTAGCGCGACTGATAGAACAGGCTGTCGAGGAAGAAGCCAATCCGCAGGCGGCTATAGCGATAGTTTCTATAAGGCGAATAGTACCGACCAAGACGGAAGATCGACCGGTTGAAGTTCCGATAGCTTCTCCATGCGAAACGACGGTTGTTACGCCAGCTGCTGTTCCAACGACGATAGTCGCGACCTGCCCGGAAAAACCGCCCATTGTTGTAGTAACCATTACGGCTCGCCCGACGGTTTGTGTTGCGGCGATTTGTGCGACGATCCGAGCGTGCGCCCTGACGGAAGCCCTGGTTACGAGAGTTCTGAACATTCCGACGGTTTGCACCTTGGGTGTTCCGCGCCTGGTTACGACCACGGAACTGCGTGCCACGATTGTTCACTGCGCGATTTGTGCGCTGAACGTTGCCATTGTTCGCCCGAACTCTGGTGTTGGCACGCGCCTGAGTGGACCGGTTGGTCTGGCGCGTTGACTGACGGTTCGTCCGATTGTTCTGACGCGTTGACTGGCGATTCGAACGCCGGTTCTGCGTGTTAGCGGCGCGCTCAACATTGGCCTCACCTGCCCGAACTCTCGTATTGCTACGCGTCTGGGTTGTGCGGGTGTCCTGGCGGTTAGCCTGACGATTGCCTTGATTGTTTTGCCGGGTTTCCTGCCGGTTTGAACGGTTGTTCTGCCGGGTCGATTGCCTGTTAGAGCGGTTGTTCTGCCGGGTCGATTGCCTGTTAGAGCGGTTGCTCTGACGGGTCGACTGGCGGTTGGAGCGATTAGAGCTGCGCGTCTGCTGACGATTGCCGCGACGCTGTGCACGATTTTGACGATCTTGCTCTGCGCTCGCTTCAAGCTCAGCAGCTTCCGCTTCGGCGGTGACGGGAGGTGCAACAAGAGCCAGCGCCAAGGCGAGGGCTGAAAGCGCACTTCCTTTCAGGAATACAGTCATATTCATAAGAAGCCTCCAGTTTTGCCGCCTCACCACCTGCGACTGAGTTTCGATTTGATAAACACTGTTTACATGTGATTCGCTGTCACAAGCCTTAACCGACCGTTTAGGCTTATGTTCATGTTCAGTCGATTTAACATGAACGGTCTGTCACGAAGTGGTACAGACTTGATCGCTCGCATCAATGCGCCCACATCGCGCGAGATGTTTGACAACTTTGACGAAGTTCGCCGCGACCTTATCACGAGGCTGACGCAGGCGGGTAACGACCGCAAGGTGCCGATGCATTCCGCTGTCGTGGTAACGAGCGATGTCGATGCGCGAGTGATGGTGATGCGCGAATTTGACAGCGCCGCTTGGACCTTACGCTTTCACACCGACGCGCGTGCGCCCAAAGTGAACGCGATTGATGCTGACCCGCGCGTAGCCGTCTTGTTCTATGATAAGGCCGCCAAGGTTCAGATCAGAGCGCGGGGCACAGGAGAGGTTTTGCGCAATGCTCCGGTTACGCAGGCCGCGTGGGACAAAAGCGATAATTTTGCACGGCGCTGTTACTTGGGCGATGGGCCGGGGACGCTAAGCGATGCGCCAATATCTGGGTTGCCGGCTGAGTTTGAAGGTGTTGAGCCCAATGACGAACAGGTCATCCCGGCGCGCGAAAATTTTGCTGTGCTGATGGTGACACTGACAGAGCTGGATTGGTTCTATCTTGCGCATACTGGCCATGTTCGCGCGCAATTCTCTCGCGGCGAAGGCAACGAATGGGAAGGGCGCTGGGTTTCGCCTTAAGCCGCTTTGGTTTGGCTAGGTGATGCAAGCAGTTTGACGTCATCGAAATCTGCGACCGAGACAACCTCGTTCCCGTCAGTAGATGACGTCAAAGCGGGCTGGTGATCGACAATGACAAAGCCTTCGCCTGTCAGAAAATCGGCCTCTTCTCTGTGCGCTTCTGGATCACTGTGCATCGCGCGGATCGCGGCGGCGAGCTGTTCAAGCTCCTCGGCTTTGCGGATCGCTGCGTTTCTATTGCCGTTGGTTGGCTCCCGGCGGGTGCGCCTAGAATTTGGCGTCGTCGCATTCGCGCGCAACGTTTCGTCTTTCAGCGTTTCTGGATTGAGCAAGTCCGCCAGCGTGTAGGGATCGCGCGGTTGGGGGCGATCCCGGAGGGCGAAGATCGCAATGGCGACGACAAGCGATGCGCAGGCAATCGCAATCGCAGCGGTGTCACCGCTCAGCGCTTCTCCCCATTGAACCAAACTGTCCATTGCTGTGGCCTTTGCCCCCATTCGCGGCGCAAATGCCGCGTCGCGAAGGACATGGCGCAAACATGGTTAAAGAGGGGTAAAGGGGAGCACTTTCCGAGTTAGTTGACGGTCTTTGTTCGTATCGAGCGTTCTAAACCTTCGACGACCAAAGCTAGTCGCTCGTAATCGAGCGTGTCAGGCGTATCACTTGTTTTGTGATAGTTTGGGTTACGAAATGGCGCGGTGTCAGTGACCATGAATGCCGCAATACCGATCTGCGAATAGCCATAATGGTCAGACCAATCGATGCCTTGTACGAAAGACGGGGCCGTCCCGCCAACTGACGGGATGTGGGCGGTTTCACGAAACTCGCCTATCATTTCGCGCAAGAATTGCCGTGATGAGGTGTCGCCAACAAAGGCGATGAAGTTGCCTGTGCTTGGATATCGCAATGAGAGTGGGAAGGGATAATTCTGGCTCCCAGCTTCATCTGAGAAGTAACCCATCGATTCCAATGAAATCATGCCAACAACGCGATCTGGCTCATCAAGCGAATTTGCATGAACTACGCTGCCCATTGCGCTTGTTTTGAAATAGGGCGGCTCTTCGTTGGCGTAGAACACCAATTGCAATTCGTGGTTTATTGTACCGCGCAATTCTTGGAACGAGCGGGCAAGCTCTAAGAGAGCAGTGACTCCGCTAGCATTGTCATCCGCGCCAGGCGATATGCCAACAGTGTCGTAATGAGCGCCAATAACGATGATGGGGGCATCATTTTTCGCTGCCGGGATCGTGACGATAAGGTTGTCTGCTTGCGCGAGTACCTCTTGCCGCTCGACAACGTATCCCAATGCCGACAATTGTCCGGTCAGATAGGTTGTGCTGGAAATTATAGAGCGTGGATCATCCAAACTGCGCGGCGTTTCGGCGAGAGCTCGCACATGGCTTTCGAGCCTGTCCGATAGTTCGGCATCGTCTGGGGGCCTGATAGGCCCATCGTAGGATTGCCCGGGCGTTGACGTTGCCCAGAAAAACGCCGCAACGAGAAATGCGAAAAATGCGATGCAAGCTATTCCGAGGCCGCGAATAAGTAGGCGGCCCCGGCGTTCACTCGCTTCGCTAAAACTCACCGCGTCAGCTTCTTATACGCCAGCCTAGTCGGTCGATCCGCTGCATCACCCAAACGGCGACGCTTGTCCTCCTCGTAGGCTTCGAAGTTGCCCTCGAACCATTCGACGTGAGAATTGCCTTCAAACGCCAGAATGTGGGTCGCCAGACGATCCAAGAAGAAGCGGTCGTGCGAAATAACCACGGCGCATCCGGCGAAGTTCTCAATCGCCTCTTCGAGCGCGCCCAAGGTTTCGACGTCGAGATCGTTGGTCGGCTCGTCCAGTAACAACACATTGCCGCCTTGCTTGAGCATCTTGGCCATATGCACGCGGTTGCGTTCACCGCCCGACAGCTTGCCGACAACCTTCTGTTGGTCCGAGCCTTTGAAGTTGAACGCGCCGACATAGGCACGGGTCGATGTGTCGTGGCCATTGACCTGCATGTAATCGAGGCCGTCGCTGATTTCTTCCCAGACATTGTTGGACGGGGTTAGGTCATCGCGCGATTGGTCGACATAACCCAGATGCACGGTGTCGCCGATTTCAATTTTGCCGCTATCGGGTGTCTCTTGGCCGGTGATCATCCGGAACAACGTGGATTTGCCCGCGCCGTTTGGCCCGATCACACCGACAATGCCGCCCGGAGGGAGCATGAAGGAGAGGTCTTCGAACAACAGCTTATCGCCATAGGCCTTTGAAATGCCCTTGGCCTCAATCACTTTGCCGCCGAGGCGCTCGGGCACTTGGATGACGATCTGAGCTTTGCTGGGCTTGCGGTCGCCTTGCGCGTCCTGAAGCTGTTCAAACTTGCGGATACGCGCCTTCGACTTGGTTTGGCGCGCGCTGGGCGTTTGCCGGATCCATTCTAGCTCGCGAGAGAGCGATTTCTGGCGCCCGCTTTCTTCGCGAGATTCCTGTGCCATCCGCTTGGCTTTCTTCTCGAGATAAGTCGAGTAATTGCCTTCGTACGGGTAGTATGAGCCCCGATCCAATTCGAGGATCCATTCCACCACATTGTCGAGGAAGTAGCGATCGTGCGTGATCATCAGCACGGCGCCCGCATACTCTTTGAGATGGTTTTCAAGCCATTCAACGCTTTCCGCATCCAAGTGGTTGGTCGGTTCGTCGAGCAGCAGGATCGACGGCTTCTGGATCAGCAGGCGCGTCAACGCGACCCGGCGCTTCTCACCGCCAGACAGATTGGTAACCGGTGCGTCCGAAGGGGGGCAGCGCAGTGCCTCCATCGCAATCTCGAGCTGATTGTCGAGCGTCCAGCCATCAACCGCGTCAATTTTCTCCTGAAGGACGCCCATCTCTTCCATCAGCGCGTCGAAATCGGTGTCGTCTTTCGGGTCGCCCATTTCAGCGGAGATAGCGTTGAACCGCTCAACCATCACTGCGGTATCGCCGGCGCCTTCGCGCACGTTTTCAAGCACGGTCTTGCTTTCATCAAGCTGGGGTTCTTGCGGCAAATAGCCAACGGTGATGTTCTCGCCCGGCCATGCTTCGCCGGTGAAATCGGTATCGATGCCGGCCATGATCTTGATGAGCGTCGACTTACCTACGCCGTTGGGGCCCACGATGCCGATCTTCGCGCCCTGGTAGAACTGCAGGTTGATGTTGCTGAGCACCGGCTTCTGGGCACCGGGGAAGGTCTTGGTCATGTCCTTCATCACGAAGGCGTATTGCGCGGCCATCTGGCGAATCCTTTTGGCGAGATCTGGAGTGGGGCGGGGCACCGCCCGCGTGACATGGGGCCGCAGATAGGGATGCAGGCGCAAAGGAGCAAGCGGAACGCGCAAAGCGGTGGACAGCGCGGGCCGGGCGACATAGCAGATGCGGCCATGCACAAACCCATCCCCGCGCTTGCCGCGCTTTCGCTCACCGACCCCGCCCATGCCGACACCGCCGACGACGCGCTGAAAAGCGATACGAT
>CAZOLE010000022.1:0-12902 GCA_964580445.1 uncultured Porphyrobacter sp. | reverse complement strand
ACCCATGATGGTCGGGCCGAACGCCTCAACGGTATTGTCCACGGTGACATGGGAGGGGTCGTGGCAAGCGGAGAACCTGTCAAACACCCTCGTGGATGCGGAACACGAATTCCCGGGTGTGACGGCCCGAGCAGACGGTTTCAACGCTAAAGGCCTCCCGCATACGTAAAGCTAGGTTGTTCTTAAACCGTGTTGACCAACTAATGCTGGCTATGGTGGAGGGCGCTGCGGCGACATTTGGCGAGTCAGGCAAAACCTTGAACTTCTGATCTTACGCGATGTTCTGGGCGCGGATTTGCGCGCCCGTAGGCAACAATTGATGCACTGGGCTCGCAGCGCATAAGAACCTGGGAAGGTGCTCCGGCTTTTCTTGTCAGCCGTTTTGTGCCGCGTTCCCACCCGCTATTTTGGTGGCATTCGGATCGCGCCGTCGAGGCGGAATTGGTGCCCGTTCAAGTAAGTGTTGCGGGCGATTTCGCACACGAGTGAACCAAACTCATCAGCATGACCAAGCCGCTTGGGGAAGGGGACAGAGGCGTTGAGTTGATCCCAGACGGCCCGGTTGCGCTCCTTCATGCCCTTAAACAGAGGTGTGTCGAAAATGCCTGGCATGATCGAGTTCACTCGGATGCCCAAATTCATCAAATCGCGCGCCATCGGCAGCACCAGGCCGTTCACACCCGCTTTGCAGCTGCCATAGGTGACTTGACCAATTTGCCCGTCTTCGGCTGCGACGCTGGCGGTTAGGATGATGGAACCGCGCTCGCCATCTTCATTTATTGGTTCAGCGTTCGCCATGCCCAGCGCAGAGAGGCTCGCCACCCTGTAGCTTGCGACCAGAATGCCTTGCGCGCCAAAGGCATAATCTTCGGTTGAGAGGCGTTTGTAAGAACCGGTCTCTTTGTCAAAGCCCAAGGTCTTACCGCGCTTAGTTGCCATTGCACAGTGGACTGTCACGCGCTCCTGACCGTGGGCGGCCCGGGCCGCGGCAAAGCCTGCTTCGACAGATTGCTCATCGAGAATATCTACATGATGGAATGTGCCGCCAATCGCCTCGGCATGGGCTTGGCCTTCTTCATCATTGATGTCGAAAATGGCCACCTTACACCCTTGATTGGCGAGCGCTTGGGCGCTTGCGCGGCCTAATCCTGATGCTCCGCCAGTAACGACCGCTGCCATACCTTTTTCAAGTTTCATCGTTTGTTCCTTTCAACAGCGCTCTTGGCGTTACGGCGTCGCGCGGGCAAGCGGCAAAAATAAGAGGGATGAACTGGATTTGCGCCATCGCGCTTTGTACACGAGCGGCAATGGACAGCTTTCTTTTCTGCATGATCTTGGTGTTTGCGATCGCGCTGGGTGGGCGCGATCAGCTGGTTGTGGCGCGGTTATCGGACGCGCTTGGGCAATCCCTGCCGTTGATGATTGTCGCAGTCGTGACATCGGTCACAGTGGCCGCCGGGATGGCTTATCTTGGTGCTACGATGGCCGCGATTCTCCCGGCGCGCGCGCAAAATATGCTGGTGGCCTTTGCGCTCGGAATCGCAGCTTTTGAGTTGGCTTGGCCGGTCAAGCTTAGGAAGATTGATGAGCCCACACGGTCAATAGGAGCGATTGGAACTGTGTTGTTGTTTCGTCAGTTCGGCGATGCCGCTCGCTTTGTGGTTTTCGCCTTTGCCGCCGCTGCCACTTACCCATTGACCGCCATGATCGGTGGGAGCCTTGGCGGAATTGCTGGCGTCGCACTAGGATGGATGATGGGGCGTGAGGCGCTAGATAAATTGCCTCTACTCATAATCCGGCGCATGTTTGCACTTTGTTTGGGTATTGCAGCAGTTGTGATCGGTTTAAATGCACGATTCTCGATCCTGTGATCGTCTTGAGCGATTATTGTGAGTGTGAATTTTCCGAAGCAGAAGTACCGTTCGCCTGTTAACTAGGCGGACCCAATCGAGGCGCTCGGTTCCCCCAACTTGCTGTCGCCACACACAATCTAGGAGGAAAACATGCTTGACCACGCTAACAACGCCCAAACCCAAATGATTGAGGAAATCAATGGTCTGCTGGCGGATCACTTTGCACTTTATGTGAAGACCAAGAATTTTCACTGGCATGTTAAGGGGCCGCACTTCCGCGATTTGCACATGCTGTTTGAAGAGCAAGCTATAGAACTGCGTGACCAGATCGACGCCATCGGTGAACGCGCTCGCAAGATTGGTGGGACCACTTTGACCTCGGTTGGCGCGATTGCCGAATTTACGCAGGTGAAAGACCAGAACAGCACTGATCTTTCGGCTGATCTGATGTTGGCCGAACTGCACGACGACAACGCTGCGATGGTCAAAAAACTCAAGGCGATGAAAGAAACCGCAGATGCCGCAGGTGACAACGCCACGGACGGGCTGATCGATGATTGGACCGACATGGCCGAAGAACGTGTCTGGTTCCTAAAATCAACGCTTGGCTAAATCGACATATCACACAGCCAAAGGGTCGTTTCCGGGTGTCCGGGAGCGGCCCTTTGGGTATGGAGGGGTATGGACAATATTGAATTTCTCGAAGGGCTTGATGCGGTAGACATAGCCGACAGGATTGCGGCCTATCTCGACTGGGCATTTCAGACCAGTCCAACCGATCTCACAATCGCTGTGCCCGGTGGGTCTACGCCGTTTCCGATATTTGAAGAACTGGTTACGCACGATCTTGATTTCACAAGGTTGCATGTTTGGCTGACCGATGATCGGATTGTGCCTGAAGACCACCCCGCCTCCAACGCTGGGAAAGTACGCGCTATATTTGAACCTGTGGGCGCGCAGGTAGTTGCCTTGCATGAGGAAGCGCAAGCACCAGAATTCGCGTTTGTGTGGCTGGGCATGGGGGCGGATGGGCATATCGCCTCGCTGTTTCCCAACACGGACCCGCAAGTGGACGATGCCCGCGCGGTACGCACACTGACACCAGACCCGTTGCCGCCAGAGGCTCCTTTTGACCGTATCACTCTCACCATCCCAGCGCTGCTGAACACTGCGCTGTTGATCTTTGTGATGCGAGGGGACGAGAAGGACGCAGTGTTCAAAGCGGCAATGGCCGGAGAGCATGATTTGCCGATTGCGCGCTTGTTGGCTGAGGCTGAGGCGCATGGCGATGAAGCGCCGCAGATCACATGCTTCACCTGATCGAACGGTTGCTGCCAGCGGGCGTCCACCGGTCGCTGTTGCCGCTTGCGCATAAGATACGGCATCGGATTCGTCGGTGGCGCGGTGTGCCGATTGCGGGGGTGAGCGTGGTGTTGACCAATGCGGCGGGTGGCGTGCTGTTACTGCGTCATTCCTATGGTCCGCCGGTCTGGGCATTGCCGGGCGGTGGCTTGGGTCGAGGCGAAAACCCAATAGATGCTGCGCGGCGTGAAGTGCGCGAAGAGCTGGGAGTGATGATCAGCGACATCGCGGACTTGGGAACGATAGAAGAAACGATTTCCGGATCGCCGCACACCGCGTACCTCTTTGCTGCGCCTTGCGAGGCTGAGCCTAAGCCTGATGGCCGCGAGATTATTGAAGCACACTTCTTTGCCGAAGATGCTTTGCCTGCGCCTCTGGGTGCGTTGACCGAACGCCGCCTTTCTATGTGGCAAGAACGGCGAGGCACCGTCAGTTAAAGCAGCGACAATTGCGCATCGTCTTTGGCAGGTTCCTTTGCCTCGCCATGATCCAAGTTTGAAAGCGTCAACCCCATCAACCGAATTGGCATGGGAAGCGGCAATTCGTCTTCCAACAACTCCCTAGCCATTTGCGCGAACTCATTTTTGTCTTTGACCCATTGCGGCATCGACTTGGATCTCGTCATGCTTTGAAAGTCGGTGAATTTCATTTTGAGCGTGACCGTGCGCCCGCGCGCTTTGGCTCCTTCGATCCGGTCCCAGACGATTTCAACAATATTCTCCAGCGTTTCGCGCAGAGCCTCTCCGCCGCCAATGTCTTCGGAGAAGGTCCGCTCCCCGCCAACCGACTTGCGGATACGATGCGCGCGTACCGGACGAAGGTCGATGCCGCGCGCGGCGCGATAGAGGTAGTCGGCAAAGCTGCCAAAATTGGCGCGCAGAAATTCGATGTCTTTGCGCGCTAAGTCAGCGCCCGTTTCGATGCCAAAGCGCTTCATTTTCTCTTCGGCTTTGGGTCCGACGCCGTGGAAGCGACGGATTGGCAAGCCAGCCACGAAATCTGCGCCTTGACCCGGACGGATGACGCAAATCCCATCGGGCTTGTTCTGGTCGCTGGCGATCTTTGCGAGGAATTTGTTGTAAGAGACGCCCGCGCTGGCGGTCAGTTTCGTCTTAGCTTTGATCTCTTGCCGGATCAGTTCTGCGATCCGCGTTGCCGAGCCTATTCCCAACCGGTCTTCGGTCACATCCAGATAGGCTTCGTCGAGGCTAAGCGGTTCGACATGCGGCGTATGATGCTCAAACACGGCGCGGATCTGACGGCTGGCTTCCTTGTAAGCATCAAATCGATGCCTTACGAAAATGAGATCGGGGCATAGCCGCTTGGCCGTCACGGATGGCATCGCGCTTTTGACGCCAAATTTGCGCGCTTCATAGCTTGCTGCTGCGACCACGCCGCGCCCGCTCGACCCGCCTACAGCTACGGGTTTCCCGCGCAGTTCAGGGTGATCGCGCTGCTCAACGCTGGCAAAAAATGCATCCATATCGACATGGATGATCTTTCTAAGCCCTTGCTCAGCATTCGCGCTGGCATCCGGATCATTCATATCCATAGTAAGTGAAGCCGGTGCCATAGCGCTGATACTATGCGCATCCGCGCCGCGTTGGAACCGTATCTGCACGTTTGCCTATGCCCAACTGCATAACCACTCGGTTTTTTGCTGGGTGGCTTTTCCAAACGCTGAGGTCCAAAGGGTCCTTTATGACCTCGACCGATAGCCAATCTCAAAGCGTTGAGCACCGAACGCTCGGCGAACGCGAATTGATCGTGCTGATGGCGTTATTAATGAGCCTTCAAGCCTTTGGGATTGATGCAATGTTGCCTGCTTTGGGGGACATTGGCAGCGAGTTGGGCGCGCTCGGGAATGAGCGTCAGCTGGTAATCGGAGCCTACTTCTTTGGGTCAGGGATTGGTGCGTTCTTTCCCGGGGCCTTCGCAGATCGCTTTGGTCGCAGGCCAGTGCTCGCCGTGGGTCTACTTTCTTATATCTTGCTTTCAATAGCCTGCACTTTGGTCAGCGATTTTTCGGTCCTTCTGGCTCTACGCTTTATTCAAGGTGTCGCATGTGCGGGGTTGTCGGTTGTTCCTGCGGCGATTGTGCGCGACCGGGTTGGTGGCGACAAGATGGCTCGGATGATGAGCCTTATTATTATGATCTTCTTGATCGTGCCGATCATTGCCCCGGCTATCGGGCAGGTCATTTTGTGGTTCTTTAGCTGGCGCGCGATCTTTGGGATGATGGTTGTGATGGGTATCTTGGTTGGTGGATGGGTTTGGCTGCGCCTGCCCGAAAGCCTGAAACCAGAGAACCAGCAGGATATCATTCCCAAAGTCATCCTTGCCAATATGGGCCGCGCTCTCAGCGTACGCGGGTCGATTGGCTATGTCATCGGCAGCGGATTGGTGTTTGGTAGCCTATTCGGTTTTCTCAATTCCTCACAGCAATTGATAGGCGAAGCGTTTGGCATGGGGGACTATTTCGCGCTGATTTTTGGCGCCGCAGTTTTGGGTATGGTTGCGGCGAGCTTCTTGAATTCCAGAATCGTTGAGCGTTTCGGCGCGCGTCGGTTGAGCCAAACGGCCTTGTTGGGTTTTCTGGCGATCTCAACCGTTATGGTCTGGTCGTCGGGCAGGGGGGATCAAACCTTGATCGAATTCGTAATCCTCATCTGCGCAGCCAATGCGATGATGGGTTTTATCGGCGCGAATTTTTCCTCGATTGCAATGCAGCCTTATGTGTCAATCGCAGGCGCAGCGAGCAGCGCGCATTCGGTCGTTAGGTTGGGCTCGGGATCACTGCTGGGTGCGTATATTGGCTCGCTGTATAATGGCACAGCTCAGCCGCTTGCCTTGTCCATGCTGGTTTGTGGACTGATCGCTCTTGGGCTGGTGTTGTATAGTGAGAAAGGCAAGCTGTTCACACGGCCCAATGCGCCGTCTTAGTTTTTGGCAAGGCCGCTCGCTACGTCTTAAGCTTTCTCCAAGCCAGCTCGGCAAATTCGCACAGCAAAGGTCGGGTGTCGCGCGGGTCGATAATATCCTCAACATTGAATCGCTCCGCCGACCGAAACGGTGACGTGACCTTATCAAGCCGCACCTTAATCGCTTGCAGCTCAGCTTCGGGATCATCAGCTGCCTCCAGTTCGGACTTGTAGGCAACCTCCAACCCGCCCGCGATAGGCAGGCTGCCCCAATCACCCGACGGCCAGCAGAAACGATATTGGTAAAGCTCTGCGTTCGACATTGCGCTCCCGGCGATGCCGTAGGCGCGGCGCAGGACAATGCTAGCAAGCGGCACTGTCGCTTTGTAAATCGCGTTCATCGCTTCAACGCCGTAACGGATTGTGCCCGCCATCTCTGCTTCGCGCCCGATCATAAAGCCCGGATTGTCGACCAGATGCACAATCGGCAAGCGGAACTTGTCCGCGAGCTTGACGAAGCGCTCGACCTTTTCGGAGGTTTTGGCCTCCCATGATCCGCCAAGGAAGCTGGGGTCTGAGGCAACCACCGCGACCGGCCAGCCATCAAGCCGCGCAAACGCAGTGATTGCGGCACGTCCCCACATCCGCCCGATCTCAAAAACAGTGTCCTTGTCGAACACATGGTCCAGACATTGGCGCATGGAATAAACCTTCTTGGGGTCATGCGGAACAAGGCTAAGCAGCGCTTCCTCGCGCCGGTCGACCGGGTCCGTGGGCTCCGCGCGGCGCGCGAGCTGTCCGACATGCTCCGGCATAAAGCTCAGGAAATGGCGCGCTCTAGCGAAGGCCTCTGCTTCACTCGCAACTTCATCGTCGACCACGCCGTTGCGAGTGTGAATATCGGTTCCGCCAAGCTCTTCTTTGGCTTGGCTGTGGTTGTCTGAGCCTTTGTAGCTTTCGCCTAACCCATCGACAACCGCGGGGCCGGCGGCGAAAAGCTGGCTAAGCCCGCGGACCATAATCGAATAGTGGCTGGCCACCGTTCGGGCAGCGCCAAGCCCAGCGGTCGGACCTAAAGCGAGCGCAACGACAGGAACGGTGTCGAGATTTTTGACCACGTCGCTCCAGCCGGGAACCGCCGGAATATAGGTCGCGCCGATTTGTTCCAAAGTTTTGACCGATCCGCCTCCACCGGTTCCATCAATCATCCGGATCAGCGGGAGCTTGTATTCGTGAGCAAATTGCTCGGCCTGAACCATCTTGCGGGCGATCCCGGCATCCGCCGCGCCGCCGCGGATTGTGAAGTCGTCCGCGGTCGCGACAACGGGACGACCGTTGACCAGCGCCTTGCCGAAAAGGAATGGGGCAGGAGTTACGCCTTCTAGGTCACCGTTTTCGTCGTAATGTCCTTTGCCAGCGATCTTGCCAATCTCGCGGAACGATCCCTCATCGCAGATTGCGTCCAACCGCTCACGCGCATCCATTTTACCGCGCGAATGTTGACGTGCGACTTTGTCCTCGCCGCCCATTTGTTCCGCAAACGCCTCACGGGCGCGCAGTTCTTCGAGTTCTTTTGCCCAAGTCATCAATAGTCAGTCGCCACCAGCTTCCGGTGCGCCAAGCGCGTCGTGCTTAGCCAGCGCGATGTTGTTAGGATCTCTCTCATGTCACTCAGGCTACGCGGACCCAATGCTCCCATCAAGCGGTATCAGGTCGGAAATCTGCAATGCCCCAAGTGATCGGACCGTCGGGGTGTTTCTCGCGGTTGATGATCGCTGAAAGGAATGCGCGCACGCCATAGAGCGCTTTTTCGGCACGAGGGACATAGGTGCGGCTGTTCCAAGCCTCAGTCCCGCGCGCGCGGACCTTGCGTCCGATTGCGCCATAAATGCGCGCGGCGGAGAGCACAGCCCAGCGACTGCGAAAGGGTAACCGCTCTGCGCCAACCCGAGCGGCTGCTTCGTGTTTTTCGACCAGCGCCACCAATCGCGCCGTCATTTCGGCGAGCTCTTCGCGATGGTGCGGCTTGGTGTGCTGGCCTGGCTCAATATCTTGTTCGACCAACCATTCGAGCGGCAGATAACAACGCCCAGCTGCATCGTCTTCGACAATGTCGCGCGCGATGTTGGATAGCTGAAATGCGAGGCCGAGATCATTCGCGCGGTCGAGCGTATCTTGATCTTGAGGGTCCACGCCCATGACCACCGACATCATCACGCCCACAGCGCCCGCTACGTGATAGCAATACCGCATCATGTCGGCTTCGGTGCGCGGTCTCCAATCTTCGGCATCGAGCGCAAAACCAGCAATAACATCTTCGGCCATTGCCAGCGTCAAACCGCATTCTTCTGCCACCACGCCAAACGCATCAAATGCCGGGTCTCCGGTCGGCTCGCCTCGAAAAGCCTTAGCGGTCAGGTCGCGGATCAAAGTCAACCGTTCTTCGAGATCGGATTGATCACCCAATGGTCCGCCTTTCACTTGGTTGTCGGCAATGTCATCGCATTGGCGGCACCACGCATAGAGCAGCCAAGCACGCTCTCGGGTTTCCTTGTCGAAAAGCCGAGCGGCCGCAGAAAAGCTTTGCGAGCCGTGTTTGATCGCTAGTCGAGCGTGATCGACGAGTTTGGCGCGATTCATTGTTTGCGGACCCTGCCGGCCCGCGCCCTCCACCCTTCCACCCGAAGCCTACCCAGAGAGAATCCGGGAGCAAGGGTCGAGGGCGCGGTCTGGAAGGGCACGACTAGAGCTCAGATGCTTTCATTTGAAAGATCGGCGTGTGCGGGGTGTAGTCTGCCATCTTGTCGAGTAAGTCTTCGATTGTCTCACTTGCGATCAAAATGTTTTGATGCGCTTCGCGAACAAATCCAACCTCGACCATTTTAGCGTTGAAGCTTAGCAGGTCATTATAAAACCCAAAGGCATTGAGCACGCCCACCGGGTCTGAATGATAACCCAATTGCGCCCAGCTCATCGCTTCCCACAGTTCGTCCATTGTGCCGACCCCTCCGGGCAGGGTGACAAAGCCATCGGACAGATCGGTAAAGCGTTGCTTGCGCTCATGCATCCCGGACACCGCGATCAGCTCGTCGCAATAGTGGTTCGCGACTTCGGACTTGATCAGAGCGTCGGGGATAACGCCGATCACTTCGCCGCCCGCGTCCTTTGCGCCATTGGCGACTGCGCCCATCAGGCCAAGCCGACCGCCGCCATAAACTACTCCAATGCCGCGCTTTGCCAACGCCGCGCCGACTTCGCGGGCGAGTTCAACATAGCGCGGGTCTTTGGGCGTCGCGGAGCCACAATAAACAGCGAGGCGTTTCATTTTGGATACTCATCCGCATGCTCGTTATTCTGTCCGTCGTCTTGCGACCAGAAAACTTCACAAATCTCAAACGACCAAGGCTTGGGCATGGTCAGAAAGCCACAGCAAGGACAGGGTGCTTTGTTCATGCCTCTTCCTTCACTTTCAGATCTTCGAGCATCAACCCTGCAGTAGCCTTAGCGCTGCCGACAACGCCGGGAATGCCCGCGCCCGGATGCGTGCCTGCGCCGACGAGGTAGAAGTTTTTGATCACATCGTCGCGGTTGTGCCCGCGCAAATAGGCGCTTTGCCACAGCACCGGCTCAAGGCTGAACGCGCTGCCCATATAGGCGGAGAGATCCTGCTGAAAATCCTTCGGCGCGTAGCTGAATTTCGTGACGATCCGGTCGTGAATATCAGGGATCAGGCGACGCCCAATCTCGTCCAGAACCATCTTCTCCAGTTTCGGGCCAACTTCGTCCCAATTGACCGGCATCTTGCCCATATGGGCAACCGGAACGAGCGCATAGAACGTACTTTTTCCCGGCGGTGCCATTGTTTGATCGGAGACGCTTGGGTGATGAAGATAGATCGCGAAATCCTCTGGCAAAACGCCATTGGTGAAGATGTCGTCGAGCAGCTCCTTATAGCGGTTCGCGAACAGTATCATGTGATGCGGAATGCCCTGCCACGCTCCTTCGAGGCCAAAATGAACTACGAAGAGTGATGGCGAAAAGCTCTTGCGCTTCAGACTCTTTGCCATGGTTTTGCCGCGCTTGGAGTCAGACAAAAGATCGCGGTAGGAATGCATGATGTCGCCGTTGGAGGCGACCGCATCAAAGCGCTCTTTCCAGCCTGATGCTGTCTCGACTTCGCTCACCGTGGTGCCGATTGTGTGAACCTGCACCACCTTATCGTTCAAGCGCATCGTGCCGCCCAGCCGCTCAAAATGGCGCACCATACCGGCGATCAAGCGGTTGGTTCCACCGCGCGCCCACCACACGCCGCCTTCTTTTTCCAGCTTGTGAATGAGCGCGTAAATGCTGGAGGTTTTCATCGGATTGCCGCCGACGAGCAGCGAGTGGAAGCTAAACGCTTCGCGCAATTTAGGGTGTTCGATATATTTCGACACCATCGAATAAACACTGCGCCATGCTTGTTCTTTGACCAGAGCAGGGGCGGCTTTCAACATGCTTTTGAAATCGAGAAACGGCTTGTGACCCAGCTTCACATAGCCTTCTTCGTGGACGCGTTCGGAATATTCGAAGAAGTGCTGATAGCCGATCACATCGTCGGGATTGAGCTTTGCAATCTCCGCATTCAATTCATTTTCATCGTTGGAGTAATCAAAGTTCGTCCCGTCGGGCCAATTGAGCCGGTAGAACGGCATAACATTGATCAGCTCAACATCTTCTGCGATGTCATGGCCGGTAAGCTGCCAAAGCTCTTTCAAGCAGGGAGGATCGGTGATGACCGTCGGCCCGCCATCGAAGGTGAAGCCATCTTTCTCCCAGTAATAGGCACGGCCACCTGGCTTATCACGGGCTTCAACAACCGTGGTCGCGATGCCAGCGGATTGCAGCCTGATTGCCAGCGCTAACCCACCGAAGCCTGAGCCAATCACGCAGGCTTTGCGACCCGAATAAAGCTCTGCCTGCGCGGCGTTGACGCCGCTTGTGCCAGCGGTCTTATTCCCAAGATCAAAAGTGGGATCGGCATTCATGCCGTGTTCTCCGATTGCTTGGCGGTCTTCAGCGATTTGCCGCGTTGAAAGATCGCACCAATGGCGCTTGCAATAGATACGGGCGGCTTGCCCGACAAGACGCGAATTTTGTCGCCAAATGTTGAGCGCGCTGAATAGAACCGTTCGATTAGCTGAGGATTGAGGCGGTAAAAGCGCTGAAAAATTGCGACCCGGCGGTTTGGTTTCGCGGCGAGAAACATCATCCGCGCCAGCATTCTGTAATAGCCAGTGCTTTTCCAATGTCGCCGAGCACGTGCCTCAAAAATGGCGCCGAGCTGCGGGCCGGGTAAATCCGCTTCCTGTGCGATTATAAGCGCGTTCTCTACCGCGATAGGAACCGTGTAACTTGTCAGCGGATGGGTGAACCCGCCACGTGCGCCCGCAGTCACAACCCCTTCTATCCGAGTGTCCTTCTGATAGGCGCGAAAATTGCCGCCCGTCAGCACCGGCAGTAGGCCAGTCTCATGCCCTGCAGGTGTCCCCTTCTTCCAACCTTGTGCTGTGCAGTATTGGTCGATCCGAAACGATAAAGCACTGCGATCCAATTGAGCCTCATCAGCGTAGTAGGTGTCTTCGACAAAAACCTCATGCGCCGCGAGCGGTAAGAGATAGACAAAACGGTAGGCCCCGCCATTTCCACGGGGGGCGACCTGATCGACGGTCGCATCCATAATGACTGGGCGCTCAAGACCGTGGGGTTGATCAAGCTTCATTGTCCGACCCATGAACACTTGCCAGCCGCCTTCAAGATGGTCGCTTGGCTCAAAGTTGCGGCAGTCGATGACGGTCCTCGCGCCGATCCGCTCGCCATTTTCCAATGTCACCCCGCGCGCATCAATCGCTCGCGCCGCGCTACCTAAATGTAGCGTCTCGGGTGGCAGCATTCGTGCAAGCCCGCCATGAAAATCGGCTGATGTCATCGAGTGGTACGGCGTGCTGAGCTTGCGGCGATATTCTGGAAAGCGCACGTCATAGCCATTTTCCCATTCGGATTTGCGAAAGGGTTCCAGAAGGGCGTGACCGGCCTCATCGAGATCGCTCTCAAACCAACTCCACCGGTGATTGCCGCCCAGCGTCTTGCCCGCTTCGATCAATGCAATCCGCAGCTCTGGGCGCGCTTGATCGATCGCCAGCGCAATTAGTCCTCCGGCAAGGCCGCCGCCGACAATGACGATGTCTGCCATGACGGTCGGGGCTATATCGGCCTCAGCATCTCCGTTCGTCTCTATCATCCGATTGTGGCTCTAAGCTACGCGGCGGTTCGGGGCAATGCTGCGAAAAATGCATGCAACTGTTAGCAGTTAACCGGGAAACGAATGCGCTTCCGCGAGTTGTTAAGGCGTGCTTGCTTGTTGGCGCCCATGGAGATTGCATGAATACTTCCCTCTCTCGAAGATGTTTCCGTATCGCGCTGGCGAGCACGGCTGTGATAGCAGCGCCTTTATCGGCCGAGACTAGCGAGGGTGAAGGTGAGCGCTTGGATGCGGTAGAGAGCAATAACCTCGTCATCACGGGCTCAGAAGGCGAAACTGCGGCTCCGCAGCAAGGCCGTCCATCAGGGCCACCCACTGGCGCGCCACAAGGACCGCCTGGCGACCCACCCGGCTTTCAGCCTATCTTTGACGATACATGGGTAACGGTAGGCATAGGTGCGGGCATTGTGCCAAGCTATTCGGGTTCGGATGACTACCGTTTCTTCCCGTTGCCCTTGATCGTTG
>CAZOLE010000021.1:0-12980 GCA_964580445.1 uncultured Porphyrobacter sp. | reverse complement strand
CCCAAGTTCTCCCATCGCACCGAGTGCGCGCGGGTCGATTGCTAAGCTCACCAAATGCAAAGCGGGGATTGCAAAACCGAGCAGAACAGGAACGAAGCAGGCAATCATCGCCGCGATCTGGCCCTTGCGAGTCAGGTTGATCAGTGGACCGGTATCGCCTTGCTCCAATCCATCTTTGCTGTGCGTACGTCCGCGCCGTGTTGCCGCCTCGAATGCGATCAGTGCGATCACGAAGACCAGCATTACTGCGGCGAGTTTGAGCGCCGCTTGTTTGTCGCCCATAGCCAGCCAGCTGCGGAAGATTCCGGTGCTGAAGGTGGGAATAGCGAAGTACTGCGCGACGCCGAAATCCGCGAGCACTTCCATCAAGACCAACACTAAGCCGCCAGCAATCGCGGGACGCGCGGCAGGCAGTGCGACTTGCCAAAATGCACGAGAAGGGGATGCACCAAGCGAGCGGGCAGCGCGAAACTGACGCGGGCTTTGCGTGG
Source organism: uncultured Porphyrobacter sp. (assembly GCA_964580445.1). Classification (GTDB taxonomy): domain Bacteria; phylum Pseudomonadota; class Alphaproteobacteria; order Sphingomonadales; family Sphingomonadaceae; genus Erythrobacter. The sequence goes on along the minus strand of CAZOLE010000021.1, from coordinate 12,489 downwards.
CGAATGCGGCGCGGGCAAGTAGATAGACATAGGGAAATAGGACAATACCCAATACAAACGCGCCTCCGGGCAGCGAGCGCATGTCAGGAAACCAATAGTCTCCAGCTTCCCATCCGGTCGCAGCACGCAAAGTGTTTTGTGCCGGTCCAGCCACCTCGAGCAACTCTGCGTAGATATAGGCGTTAATGTATGCGGGCACGGCAAGAGGCAGAACTAAAGCCCAAGCTAGCACCTTACGGCCCGGAAATTCTGCAGAGCTGACCAGCCAAGCGCAGGCAACCCCGATGATCAAGGCAAGCCCGCCTGCAAGCACCATTAGCGCGATGCTGTTGAACACATATTGCCCAAGCACAGTGCTTGCCAGATGCGCGATTGCATCCCACCCGCCACTTGGCGCTGCGCCAAGAATTGCGATGATCGGCACCGCTGCAAACGCCGCAATAACCAGCGCACCAAGTGTCCAGCCATCCGTGCTCCAAGCGGGTAGCCGCGCGCCCGGCCTTGCCGCAGCGCTTGCTTCGCCAGCCTCTATCTGACTAAGGCGGCTCATATGAAGTGGCCCGGATCGGACAATTGAGCCTCGAATTTCGCCATATTGCCCATGCTTACGGTTCAGTGCGCGCGCTGGAAGCGATTAGCTTTGCAGCGCCGCGCGGGAAAATCACGTGCCTGCTTGGCGCGTCGGGCTGTGGGAAGTCAACCTTGCTCAACCTCGCGGCAGGATTGTTGCCCGTGCAGCAAGGCAGCATAGAGCTTGGCGGCGCGTTGCTCGCAGATACTCATACAAACCCGCCTCCAGAACAGCGTCCCGTTGGGCTGGTCTTTCAGGATGGCGCGCTGTTTCCGCATATGAGCGTTGCCAAGAATGTGGGGTTCGGACTTGGTAAAACGCCGCATCGCGATGATGAGATTGCGGCGTGGCTTGCACTTGTTGGGTTGGAAGGTCTGGGCGACCGGTATCCGCATGAATTGTCCGGCGGTCAGCAACAGCGCGCAGCTCTTGCCCGCGCGATGGCGCCAAAACCAGAGGTGCTGCTGCTCGATGAACCATTCGCCAGTGTCGATATTGTGCTGCGACGAAAGTTAAGGCGCGAATGCCGCAAGATTTTGCGCGAGCAAGGCACCACGGCGATCTTGGTGACGCATGATCCGGATGAAGCGCTAGATATTGCAGACCAAATTGCGGTGATGGAGGCTGGGCGGATCGTGCAACTCGGTACGCCGGATGAGCTTCACAAAGAGCCCGCGACGCCATCGATTGGCGCGATGTTTGGCGGCGCTCAGATTGTGCCCGCGATCGTGCAGGAGAGCGCATTGGTAACGGCGTTTGGGACATGGCCGCGGTCAAGTTTGAGCAATGATCTGCCCGATGCGGAGCGCTTGGAGCTGTTGGTGCATGCCAAAGAGCTTGAGCTTGCTGAAGCGGACACAGGGTTCGCGGTTCGCGATGTCCATCCGCTGGGTGGTGTGGCCCGCGTTTTGTTTGACGATGGGGCGGGCCAAGAACTGGCGGTCGAAACGGCCAGGGCGGTCGAGCCGTCCTTGCGATACGCCATTCAACCGACTTTGGGCAGTGCGCGCGCCTTTGCGATGAAATAGCACTTGCTTCACGCTTAATTATATTGCAAATCATTCGCAATTAAAAATTGAAAGGTTATCCATGAAAATTGCACTCACCGGCGGTTTGCTCGCAGTGTTGCTCGCCGCGTGCTCAGGCTCAAGCGAAGCGGAAGGCGATGCGATCGAAGGTGTCGAGATCACCGGCGAGGTCAATATCTACTCATCACGCCATTACGATACCGATCTAGCGCTCTACACCGACTTCACCAAGGAAACCGGGATTAAGGTCAACCGCATTGAAGCCGAAGCGGACGCTTTGATCGAGCGGATCGAAAGTGAAGGTGAGTTCTCTCAAGCCGACTTGCTGATCACGGTCGATGCCGGACGGCTTTGGCGTGCAGAGGAGGCGGGTGTGTTCGCGCCAGTGGAATCCGAAGTGCTGGCCGAGCGCTTGCCGGACCATTTGCGCCATCCCGATGGCCTGTGGTTTGGTCTTTCGACCCGCGCGCGGGTGATCATTTATAACAAGGGCGCAGGCGAACCCGCAGGGCTTGCAAACTATTCCGACCTTGCTGACCCCGCACTCAAAGGCGACGTTTGCATTCGATCCTCATCTAACATCTACAACATCTCGCTGCTTTCCAGCATCATCGCGAATGGTGATGCGAGTGCGGCAGAAGGTTGGGCGAAAGGCGTGGTTGCTAACTTCGCGCGCGATCCTGAGGGCAATGATACTTCGCAAATTGAATCGGTGGCCGCGGGTGAATGCCGGATCGGGGTCGTGAATTCCTATTACCTTGCAAAGTTTGCTGGCGGTGATGACGAGCAGAAGGCTACATTTGATAAGCTTGGCGTGATCTTCCCCAATCAGGAGACGACCGGCACCCACATCAATGTCAGCGGCGCAGGACTCGTAAAATCCGCACCGAACCGGGCAAACGCAATTCTGTTTCTTGAGTATCTCACTTCCGAAAAAGCGCAGCGCTATTTCGCAGATGGCAACAACGAGTATCCAGCAGTGAAAGGGCTTCAAGCCAACTCTGCGGTCGAGCAGATGGGCAGTTTCAAAGCTGACACACTGAACGCCGCTGAGATTGGTCGCAATCAACGCGCAGCCGTCGAGATATTTGATCGGGCAGGGTGGAACTGATCGGGATGGGGACAAGCAGCGCCCAAGGCACGCTTTCAGGGCTTATCACTATTCTAGCTTGAAGGAGGCACGCGAAACCGCCATTTGCCCCGCGAACATGGCGCAAATTTCGACTGCGCGAACGATTATTCTGAGGCAATTACTGTGAACCAGCCGATTATAGACCGCGACCAATTTTCCGAAAGCGCAGCGCTCAGCGTGGAGACAATTACGCACGTCCATCATTGGACTGACAGCCTGTTCAGCTTGAAAATGACGCGGCCAGCCAGCTTCCGTTTTCGCTCGGGTGAATTTGTGATGATCGGTCTGCCTGGTGACAATGGCAAGCCGCTTTTGCGGGCCTATTCGGTTGCAAATCCAAGCTATGATGAGGAACTGGAATTCCTATCGATCAAAGTGCAGGACGGTCCGCTAACGTCCAAGCTCCAGCATATCAAAGTCGGCGACCCTATCTACCTTGGCAAAAAGCCAACCGGAACACTTGTCACTGATGCACTGCTTCCGGGTAAGCGCTTGTTTATGCTGTCCACTGGCACGGGCCTTGCGCCGTTTATGAGCCTTGCTCGCGACCCCGAAGTCTATGGCATGTTCGATGAGATCATCGTCGTGCATTCGGTCCGTCAGGCTTCAGAATTGGCCTATCGCGAGCTGCTGGAAAGCAAGCTTGAAGGCGATCCTCTGCTCGAAGATGAGGACCGCGCACGGCTCATCTATGTGCCGACCGTCACACGAGAGGATTTCCACACCACCGACCGCATTCAGGTGCTGATCGACGACGGCCGCCTGTTTAAAGACAGTAAGGGTCCAGACAAATTTGTGCCTGAGGAAGATCGGGTAATGCTGTGTGGTTCGATGGCGATGATCAAAGATCACGCGGCGGATCTGGAAGCGCGCGGATTCGAAGAGGGCGCAAACAACAAGCCGGGTCAGTTTGTGATCGAGCGCGCCTTTGTTGGCTAAGCTGCCCTAACAAACTTCTAGGTTTACTTTAACGTCAATCTCCGGTCAGTTGCGGCTCGCAACTTGATTCTGGAGAGAAATCTACAATGCTCGAAGTCACCCATCGTACGGCCTACAACGAAGACCACGAAGCCTTTCGTGACACTGTTCGTAAAGTTCTCGCTGAACATATGGAGCCTTACCTCGACCAACACGAGGAAGAGGGCATTGTCGGTCGCGACGCGTGGAAAGCGCTGGGCGAGGCTGGAATGTTATGCCCGACCGTTGCAGAAGAGAATGGCGGTTTGGGCCTCGATTTCGGGTTCAACTGTGTTCTAGCCGAAGAGCTTGCTTACATGGGAACGGCGGCTGGCTTCACTCTGCAAAACGACATCACCGTCAATTATTTTGAGCGCTTGGGCAGTCCGGAGCAAAAGGAAAAATACCTCCCCGGCATGATTTCGGGCGACGTCATCACCGCGATTGCGATGACAGAGCCGGGCGCGGGCAGCGATTTGCAAGGCGTGCGAACAACTGCGGTCGAAGATGGCAACTACTTGGTAGTCAACGGTTCCAAAACCTACATCACCAACGGTCAAAACGCAGATGTCGTGATCGTTGTCGCCAAGACCGATCCAAACGAAGGCGCGAGAGGCACGTCACTGGTGCTGGTCGATGCGGACACGCCAGGCTTTGAACGGGGGCGCAATCTCGATAAGATCGGTCAACATTCTGCCGATACCTCAGAGCTGTTTTTCAGCGACGTGCGCGTGCCCAAGACTAATATCCTTGGCAGTGAGGGGCGTGGTTTCATCCACTTGATGGAGGAGCTGCCGCAAGAGCGCCTGAGCATTGCAGTGAGCGCGCAAGGCGGCGCACAGCGGGCATTCGATGAAGCGGTGAATTTCACGAAAGATCGCAAGGCCTTTGGACGGACCGTTTTTGAATTTCAAAACACCAAATTCACGCTCGCCGACCTCAAAGCCAAACTGCAAGTGGGCTGGGCCCATCTCGATTGGGCGATCGCGCGGCATCTGCGCGGCGAACTGACTACGGATGAGGCGTCGGCGGCAAAGCTGTGGCACACTGAGATGCAGTGGGAGATGGTTGATGCCTGTCTGCAATTGCATGGCGGAGCCGGCTATATGAACGAATACCCGATTGCTCGGCTGTGGCGCGATGCGCGTGTGCAACGCATCTATGGCGGAACCAGCGAGATCATGAAGGAAGTGGTCAGCCGGTCGATTTGAGGGAGTGCGCGATTTGAGCGATTTACTTAATTTCTCTGGTAAGAAAGTCCTCGTCACCGGCGGCTCCAGCGGTATTGGCAACGGTATCGCGCATGAGTTTCGCCGCGCTGGTGCAGATGTGATGGTTACGGGCACTCGGCCCGATGAAGGCGACTATCTCGAAGCAGAAGACAGCGACTTTTCCGGGCTCACATACGCACAGCTTAATGTTAGTGACCGCGAGGCAGTAGGTGCATTGGCGGAAACCCTCGGCTCTGTTGATGTGCTTATTCAAAGCCAAGGCATCGTGCGATATTCTCGTGCAGAATTCGAACGCGAAGGTTGGGACGACGTAGTCGACGTCAATCTCAACTCAGTGATGGATGTTGGACGCGCTCTCCATTCGCGCCTTGCTGAGGCGAATGGGGCGATGATCGTTGTCTCGTCCGTTGCCGGTTTCAAAGCAAATATCGGCAATCCGGCCTACTCGGCTTCCAAAGCTGGCGCTGTGAGCCTTGTAAAGACACTTGGCGCGGCATGGGCACGCGATGGCATCCGCGTGAACGGTATTGCGCCGGGATTGGTGCCGACCAAGATCACCGCTATCACCACCGAAAACCCCGAGCGGCTTGAGGGATCGCTTAAGCGAATACCCCTGCGCCGTCTTGGCACCCCGGAAGATATGGCGGGCGCTGCGATGTTTTTGGCATCGCCCATGTCGGCCTATATGACGGGGCAAACGCTCGTCGTGGATGGCGGGTTGACGCTGTCATAATGGGAATAGCCCGATGAAATACACGCGGCTTGGCAATTCTGGCCTGATGGTTTCGCAGCTCTGCTTGGGATGTATGTCCTATGGCGATACCAGCAAAGGCTGGCACGGTGACTGGCTGCTGGACCAAGAAGCGAGCCGTCCGTTCTTTCGTGAAGCACTCGAAGCGGGTATCAATTTCTTTGACACCGCGAACGGCTATTCGGGCGGCACATCGGAAGAAATCACGGGCAAACTCCTGCTGGAAATGGCCCACCGCGATGAGATTGTCGTGGCGACCAAGGCCTTTATGCCATGGCGAATGGCGACGAATGCGGGCGGCCTGTCACGCAAAAGCCTGTTTCACGCTATCGATGACAGCCTTACGCGACTTGGGATGGAGTATGTCGATCTGTTCCAAATTCACCGTTGGGATGATGCAACACCGATCGAAGAAACGATGGAGGCGCTTCACGATATCGTGAAGGCTGGCAAGGCGCGCTATATCGGCGCGTCTTCCATGTTTGCGTGGCAATTTGCCAAGGCGCAGGAAACGGCGCGGGCGAATGGTTGGACGACCTTTATCTCAATGCAAAACCAGCTCAATCTGCTGTACCGCGAAGAAGAGCGCGAGATGCTGCCGCTATGTGAGGACCAAGGCGTGGGGGTTATCCCATGGAGCCCGATGGCGCGTGGTAAGTTGGCGCGCCCCCTCGGCGAAGAAACAGTGCGTAGCCAGACCGATGGGGTCGGCAAGATGCTCTACAAAGCAGCCGATGAAGCTGATGCGGCGATCATTACTGCATTGCAGAGCGTGGCTGAGGCGCGGGGTGATGCAATGGCGAGCGTAGCGTTGGCATGGCATTTTACGAAACCTGGCGTGGCGGCACCGATTATCGGTGCGACTAAGCCGGGGCATATCGAGGCGGCGCAGGCAGCTTTAGATGTTGAGCTCTCGCCGCAAGAGGTAGCTAGAATCGAAGAGCCCTATCAGCCCAAAATGCCCACCGGCCTCACCATGCCAATGCCGGATATGGGCAAGGTCAGCGTTCTGACCTCGGATTAAGTTCAGACTATGATTGCGGAGAGCTAATCGCTTCTGCGATGCGGTGCTCTGAGCGTTCTTGGGTCTGAACCAAACGGACAAATGTGTGACAAGAACCAATTCGTGATTTACAAGCGCGGCTCATGCGACGCAGGGCTCCGGCAAATGACCATACGAGAACCGGCACTGGCGATCCGCCGAGTGTTGATGCGGGCAGGGATTCAATGAGCAGCACGTCAACGAGCCGTTCCGACACGCCCTTTGCGCGCAATGATGATGGGCACGCGGAGAGCGGCTTTGAAGGTTCGATCTATTTCAACCGCGAGCTATCTTGGCTGTCTTTTAATGAACGGGTGCTCGCGGAAGCCTGCAACAAGCAATACCCGTTGCTCGAACGTCTGCGTTTCCTAAGCATATCAGGAAGCAATCTCGACGAATTTATGATGATCCGTGTGGCGGGCCTAGTGGGGCAAGTCCAACGTGGGATCGACAAGCCAGCAATCGATGGCCGAACTCCCGGCCAGCAATTGAAGGCGATCCGCGCGCGACTTTTCGAAATCTCAACCCGGCAACAGGATATTTGGCGCGATCTGCATGATCGGCTGGCAGAAACTGACATTCACATTGCCGACGAGCAACGCGTCAGTCGCGCCGCGCATGAATGGCTTGAAGCGTTCTTTCTTGAAGAAATTCTGCCGGTCATCACCCCTCAAGCGCTCGATCCAGCGCACCCGTTTCCGTTCATCCACAATGAAGGCAAGGGGCTGCTCTTCACGCTCACACGCGATGCAGACGGGGAGGAGATCACGGAGATGGTCATCATCCCCAGCGCCCTGCCGCGATTTGTCCGCGTTCCCAGCAATGTCGCTGATCCCGGAGAGGCGATCTTCATCTCCATCGCCAGCCTAATCCAGCGCTATGCAAAGAAGCTGTTTCTCGGCTTCACGATCAAAGGCGATGGCATGTTCCGCGTCCTTCGCGACAGCGATATTGAGATTGAGGAAGAGGCGGAGGATTTGGTCCGTACCTTCCGCAGCGCGATTCAACGGCGGCGGCGCGGGCAAGTAATCCAACTCGAGTTGGAAGACGATTTTGATCCACAGGCCGAAGGGATCTTGATGGAGCAGCTCGGCGTGCATGAAGCTGCCGTGATTAAGACCGACGGAATGATTGGGATCGATGGCTTGGCCGAGATCGTCAGCGAAGACCGGCCAGACCTCAAGTTCGACAGCTATTCGCCTCGCTATCCGGAGCGTATTCGCGAGCATGACGGCGATGCATTCTCCGCCATTCGCGAAAAAGACATTATCATCCACCACCCTTATGAGAGCTTCGAAGTGGTGGTCGACTTTATTAAACAGGCTGCCGAAGACCCCGATGTCGTCGCGATTAAGCAGACGCTGTACCGTGCAGGCTCTCAGTCTGCTGTTATCAATGCTCTGATTGATGCAGCGGATCGCGGCAAGTCTGTTACGGCAGTCGTGGAGCTGAAAGCGCGCTTTGATGAAGAGCAAAACCTCACCTGGGCGACCAAGTTGGAGCGCGCAGGGGTGCAGGTCATCTACGGTTTCACCGATTGGAAAACGCACGCCAAATGCGCGATGATAGTTCGGCGCGAGGACGATGGCTTTCGCACTTATTGCCACTTTGGCACTGGCAATTACCACCCGGTCACCGCGAAAGTTTACACCGATCTCTCCTTTTTCACGGCCAGCCCAAAACTGGGGCGAGATGCGGCAAAGATGTTCAACTTTGTCACCGGCTATGTCGAACCCAACAGCCTCGAGAAGATTTCTATTGCGCCGCTCAATCTGCGCGAGGAACTGTATGGCCGGATCGACAATGAGATCGCCAATGCCGCGCGCGGGGAGCCGGCGGCAATCTGGATGAAAGCCAACCAGATCACCGACAGAGGTATGATCGACAGGCTCTATGCCGCAAGCGATGCCGGGGTGTCAGTTGAACTATTGTGTCGGGGCATTTGTTCTTTGCGGCCCGGTGTTGATGGCTTGAGCGAGAACATCCGCGTCAAATCGATCATCGGGAGGTTTCTGGAACACAGTAGGATTTATGCCTTCGCAAACGGCCAAGCGATGCCAAGCACTGAAGCACAAGTGTTCGTATCATCCGCCGATTTGATGGGACGCAACCTAGATCGACGGGTGGAATCGTTGATCCCGATCCCGAAAGGCACCGTGCATGACCAAGTGCTTCAGCAGGTCTTGCTCGCCAATATGCTCGATAATGAGCAGAGCTGGTGGCTGCACGGCGATGGCAGCTATTCACGCGTGGACGCAGAGGATAAACCTTTCAACTGTCACCGCTATTTTATGACCAACCCTTCCCTATCGGGGCGCGGTGAAGCATTGGAACCGGACGGGGTGCCGAAACTCACATTGCGCAAGGGTCGTGCCGGATGAATTCAAAAAAGAGGCGCGGAGAACGCGACGGTGTGTTCTCGGGTAATCTGCCCGAGCGCGCGATTATTGATATCGGGTCAAACACTGTCCGTATGGTCGTTTATGGCGGGACCATGCGCGCGCCCACTGTGCTGCTGAATGAGAAGGTGACGGCCAAACTTGGTCGGGACATTTCGAGGAGCGGCGCACTGGCTCCCGAAGCGATTGACTTGGCGATGCGCGGGCTGAAACGGTTTGTTGTGCTGCTCGATGATCTCGACGTCCAAGATGTGACGACAGTCGCGACGGCGGCTGTGCGTGATGCCAGCAATGGCAAAGAGTTTATCGCAAGCCTTGAGGAATTGAGCCTAAGCCCGCGCGTCTTGTCAGGCGAAGACGAAGCCGAGTTGAGCGCATGCGGCGTCAAAGGCGCTTTTCCCGGAGCACAAGGGTTGGTCGCCGATTTGGGCGGCGGGTCTTTGGAGTTGGTTCGTCTGCGCGGTGAGGAAAGTCTCGATCCCGTGACTTTGCCGCTTGGCACGTTGCGTTTACCCGAACTTCGCGGTGACAGCCGCAGCGATATGCGCGCTGCGCTTGAGAAGATCCTGAAGAAGAGCGCACCGGATTCCAAGAAGGGCGAAACGCTCTACCTCGTCGGTGGCACATGGCGCGCGATGGCGGTGTTCGCGATGCAGGAGGAAGGCAATCCACTATCTGACCCGCATGGCTACACGATCGGCGCGAAACAGGCGCTTGCGATGGCTAAAGCTTCATCACACGAGACGCCTGAGAGCTTGAAAGCGCGTGAGCGGATATCATCGATGCGGGCAGAGAAACTGCCGGATGCAGCGGTGCTGTTGGAGGCAATGCTGGCGCGGATCAAGCCGGGTCGGATAGTCTTTTCGTCCTGGGGCCTGCGCGAAGGGCTGCTTTATGACCACCTCGAACCGCATAGCAAAGCTCAAGACCCGCTTCTTGCCGGCGTTTCCGTGTTTGCGGCACAGCGCGGCGCCCCTCCGACTTTGGCTGCACGCATGGCGGCATGGACACTTGATGCGGCACCCGCGCGCAAACATGGCAGTGAGCGTTTGCGTTTGGCAGCGATGCAGCTTGCGCTCGCGTCGATGCAGATTGAACCGAACATCCGACTGCCTCAGGCGATTGACTGGGCGTTGCACAAACGCTGGATCGCGCTTGATGGGAAGGGCAGGGCGATGCTCGCAGCCGCAATTGCGGCGAATGGAAACCAACTTGATTTGCCCGATACGCTGCGCGCGCTTGCGAGCGAAGAGGCGCTTGAAGAGGCAATTTCTTGGGGGCTGGCAACGCGGCTTGCCCGGCGGTTGGGCGCTTGCTCTCCGCGTTCGCTGCGGGTTAGTCGCCTAAAAGTGAGCGATGGCGCGCTTGTGCTGCTGATCGCGGAGAGCCACCGCGACCTATCCGGTATTACGACTGAAAAAGATATGAAACTGCTCGCCGGACGGCTGGGTCTAGATTGGAAAATCCAGATCGTCAGCGATGACGCCTTACGCGGCAGCCAAGTCGAAAACGCCTGACCCAAATCGGCTTGAAGCCGATGAGGAATACAGTGAACAGATCGAAACGTGCAAAAGGGATTTAGTATATGCGAGTGAACTTTTTGAAGGCTGGTCTTACTTTAGCGGTAGGTTCGTCAACTTTGATATCGTGCGGCGGGGCACCCGAGCTTGACATGAGCGAAGCGGGCTATGCCGGTGCTAACGAGTGCTATGTTGCAATGATGGCCTATAACCCGCTGGGCGAGGAAACAGGCTCCGAAACTTACGAGAGCGGGCCAACAAACGCGCGCAATGCAATTAAGGAAATTGCCGCTGAAGTCGGTATCGACGATGCCAAAGTTGAAGCAGACGCTAAGGCAAACGATGACGAAATTCGCTCACTCATTGCTAAGGGAAAAGCGGATTTCGTTGATCCTGACTTTAAGGCCGCGCGCGAAAAAGCCGTCGAATGTGGCGAGATATACGAATAAGGCCGCGCTCCATAAAGAGCAGATCTTCCACGATCCCGATTGGATAGACCGGACTAAAGGAAGAGCTGCCGCGAGCATGCGGCCGGTAGGTGGGTGTTTTAGCTAGCTTTCGCCGCGTTCTCTTTGCCCGAAAACGGTGAGAAATCGGTGTCGGTGTCAAACAGATCGACCCCTTCGGCTTTCTTGAGTTTGCCCACCACCAGATAGGTGACCGGCGTTAGGAATGCTTCCCAAAGGACCTTCAAAAGCCAGTTGGTGATCATCACGGTGACAACCGCTTCGGTGGTCCAGATGCCCCAAAACGCGATGGGGTAGAAGATCAGGCTGTCGACGCCCTGACCCACTACGGTTGAACCGATGGTGCGCGTCCAAAGCGCTTTGCCTTTGGTCCAGACCTTCATCTTCGCCATCACATAAGAATTGACGAACTCGCCGGCCCAGAACGCGATGATCGAGGCGACTACGATCCGCCATGCATTGCCGAAGACGGAGACATAGGTTTCCTGGCAGATCGCCCCGGTCGGCACATCGGCACCGTCCCGCGCCACCAAGGGACCATTACCGTCAAATCCGCTGGCTGAGCATGCCCAGCCGTCAAAAGCGGGTAGGCTGACTACAACATAGCTCATAAAGGCGAGGAAGAGCATGGCTGCAAAACCTGTCCAGATTACCCGGCGTGCGCGGGCAAAGCCATAAATCTCGGTCAGGACATCGCCAATGACATAGCCCAATGGGAAGAAAAGGATGCCAGCGCCATAGATGAAGGTGCCATCGGGCGCTGGCCACCAACCGTCCGGCCAAAATGGCACTTCGACAAAGGTCAGCTTTGCTGCGCCGATGATATTGGACAGCAACAGGATCGCGACAAACGCTGCCATTACGAACTCATAATATTTGAATGTCATGGGCGCGTGGCTAGTGGTTTGGACGCCATCATCGGGGTCTGTGTCGAACGCAGCAGCCGGGTCAGCAGAGTTATTCATCGCCCTTTATCTTAGCCGCATTTGATTGCGCAGCAAAGCACGCTATTGGCGGTGGCCAGCGCGCGCCCGTAGCTCATCTGGATAGAGCGCGAGACTTCTAATCTTGAGGTAGCAGGTTCGAGTCCTGCCGGGCGCGCCAAAGTTCTCTCTCACGACAACTCGCTTCGCTCGCGTCTCCGAGGGGCGGCCTTTCGGCCAACGCGCGGTCGCGCTTGCGAACTCGGGCGAGTTCGATTCTCTAACTTAAAAGGACACCGTTTCTCGAATGGCCCATTATTCCGCGACCAATCTCACGACTCATCGCGGTCTTGCCTCACCTCAAGGATTCTCTTGCGAGATCGGCTGAGCTGACAAGTCTCGTTCAGCTTTGGAGGGTCACACGATTACACCAGTAGTCGAAAGGAGACCCCCAATGAACCGTATCA
>CAZOLE010000020.1:0-13299 GCA_964580445.1 uncultured Porphyrobacter sp. | reverse complement strand
ATATTGCCTCGCGCAAGGCGTGCCGATTTACCCCGGCACGATGACCGCTGGCGAAGTGCAGCGTGCTTATGCTTTGGGCCTGCGCGAAGTGAAGTTCTTCCCCGCGAGTTTGGCGGGCGGCGTGCCAATGCTCAAGGCGCTTGGCTCTGTCTTCCGAGAAATGCGATTCATGCCCACGGGCGGCGTGTCAGCGGGCAATCTGGCAGAATTCTTGGCTTTGCCGAGCGTGCTTGCATGCGGAGGCAGCTGGCTCACTCCTAAGGACGCAGTCGCTTCGGGCGATTATGACCAGATCACGAACCTTGCGAGCGAAGCTGTCGCTATTGCGCAGCAGGCTCGCTGATCCACTTAACACTTGAACGAAAGCTCTCCCCATGGCTGAATTCCTCTCTTTCGGTGAAATCATGCTCCGGCTCAAAACGCCTGGCCACCAACGTTATTTCCAGTCGCCTGAGTTTGAAGCGACCTTTGGCGGCGGCGAAGCCAATGTTGCAGTAGCCCTGTCGAACTACGGCTTTGACGCTGGCTTTGTCAGCGCTCTGCCGGACAATGACATTGGCGAAAACGCGGTTATGGAGCTGCGCAAATTTGGTGTGGAAACGGCCCATATCAGCCGCTCTGGCGACCGCGTTGGGATTTACTTCCTTGAGACCGGCTCAAACCAACGCCCTTCCAAAGTGGTTTATGACCGCGCGAATTCTTCGATTTGCAATGCGACGCTAGATGAGTTCGATTGGCCGACGATCTTCAAAGGAGCGAAGTGGCTACACATCACAGGCATCACACCTGCGCTCAGCCAATCGGCTGCCGACCTTTCGATGGCTTGCGTGAAAGCGGCCAAAGAAGCGGGCGTTACAGTTTCGTGCGATTTCAACTTCCGCGGCAAGCTTTGGAAATATGGCAAGACCGCTCCAGAAGTGATGCGCGAGCTGGTCAAATATGTCGATGTGGGCATTGCGAACGAAGAAGACTGTCAGAAATCGCTCGACATCTCAGTCGATGTCGATGTGGAATCCGGCGAGCTCGACACGACGAAGTACGAAGCACTGGGCCAGAAAGTGCTCGACATTTACCCCAACATGCACACGATCGCGATCACGCTTCGTGAGAGCCTCTCGGCGGACCGCAACAAGTGGTCTGCGTGCCTGCGGACCCGTGATGATGGCTTCATGCTCTCTAAGAAATACGAGCTGACCGACATCGTGGATCGCGTAGGCGGTGGTGATAGTTTTGCATCGGCGTTGATCTATGGTCTTAACGCTTATGAAGATCGTCAGCAGAGCCTTGAATTTGCTGTTGCAGCATCTGCGCTCAAGCACACAATCATGGGCGACTTTAACCGGGTAACGGTGCCGGAAGTCGAGAAGCTTATGAGCGGTGATGGGTCTGGTCGCGTGCAGCGCTAAGCGATTGCTAGAGTTTCGCAGCACTTGAGTGTCTGCGGATGCGCGAACTCAAATTGCAAGAGTAGCGAGCTGCGCATTGCCTCCGTAACGGCGGTGCGCAGCTTCCTATTTGGAGCGCTATTGTTCTTGGTTTCGCTTCGAAAAGATGCGCTCCAACGCTGGCTGCTCTTATTGAGCTGGGCTGCCGTGCAACTGCAACTGTAGGAACTTGGGCGCTTTTTTAGGAGCCTCGTGCATTTCCGCCATCGGGAATGCGTTTGAACCTAGCGCGGTGAGTGGCATGCCTGCTTCGGCTAGCGCATAAGGCGAAATTCTGTGGCGCGTCATCAAGCCGCTATAGCCATCACTAATCAAGCTGGTTTCAAATTGGAGACCCTGACTACCATCAACCGAATGGACAACCTTGCTGACTACCAGCTGGCCATGCCCAAGGTCGAGGACGACATTCTCGTCCACTTCAACTCCGGCCAAACCTTCGATCCGCGCACCAGTCTTGGACAAGTTGCGCAGCATCACATCGTAGTAATGGTCTTCGTGGATCAGACCAATTTTGCGATACACTGTCATCCGGTCCGCTCTGAAACGAGGCGGTCCATCCGGGCGGAAGATGAGGTTGCCGCCTTCCAAACGTTTTAGGACGTCCTCATGCGCGAGTGGTTTGGAATAGATGTAACCTTGGACAAGATCGGCGCCGCGTTCAGTCACTAGCTTAAGCTCGTCTTCGGCTTCGACGCCTTCAGCAACAGTTTCCATTTCCAGAGCTTTGGCGAGCGTAACGATAGCCGTGATGATCGCCGGGTTCGTGTCTCCGGATTCGGTGCAACCTCGAACAAAGCTCTGATCGATTTTGATTTTGTCGAAAGGCGCGCGCTTCAGATATCCTAACGACGAATAGCCAGTGCCGAAATCGTCCATGGCCAACCTGACGCCGAGACGTTTGAGCGAAGCGAAGGTCTTGTCGACCTCCGCAACATCACCAACGAACACACTTTCGGTGATCTCAAGTTCAAGCCGGTTGGGATCGAGTTCGCTTGAAGCCAACGCCGACGCGACCATCGTACAAAAACCCGAGGTCATAAACTGTTTGGCGGACACATTGACCGCTACCCTTGGGGTTCCAGGCCATTTCACGGCGTCTGAGCAGGCTTGACGTAGCGCCCATTCGCCCAGTTCAATGATGAGATCGGTTTGTTCGGCCACTGGAATAAAGAGTGCAGGTGAAATGAATCCCTGTTCGGGGTGCTCCCAGCGCATCAGGGCCTCGAAGCCTTTGAGCTTATTTTTCTTAGGATCGACGAGCGGTTGGTAATTCAACCGCAGTTCGCCCTTAACTAAGGCGTCGCGCAGTTCTTCCTGGATCATTACCCCGCGAGAGGCAGCTTCTTTGAGATCTGCATTGTAGAAGCGCGAAGTGCCTTTGCCGCTTTCTTTTGCTGCATACAATGCGAGGTCAACCGCGCTGTTCAACTCGGACGCATCAATGCCATCATATGGCGCGATGGCGACACCAACCGATGTTCCAATAATCGCGCGCCTACCGCCAATCGAATATGGCTGCGACAACATTTGAATGATACGACCTGCAAGATCGCTCAGATCACCCCGATCATCCATATCTTGCAAAATGATTTGAAATTCATCACCGCCCAACCGGCCCACTTCTCCACGGTCTTGGACGATTGTGTTGAGCCGCTCTGCCACCTGCTTAAGCAATTCATCTCCAGCGGGGTGGCCCATCGTATCATTGACTTGCTTGAACCGATCGAGGTCTAGCATCATCAGTGCGCAGCTTCTTCCGGTGGATTTGAAAGAGTTGAGCGTCTTTTCAAGCTGACTCGTAATGCGACGCCGATTGGCTAGGCCAGTTAACTCATCGTATTGCGAGTGCCGTGCAACGCTTTGTTGATGGCGGAAGTCGCGGGTGATGTCGGCTGCGACACCTCGGTAACCACAAAATTCTTTTGCCGCGTTAAAGTAAGGGCGTGCTGATGTCCGCCACCAATTCAACTTGGGGTCACCGTCTTCGCTGCTCTTGCTTAATGCAATTTCGACGATGAGATCGTCAATCTTCGATTGGGAACGGATCTTCAGGTTTAGCGAACGAGCTGACGATGATTGACCGTCCACACTGGTCGAGATGAAGGCAGACGTTAAGGGCTGGCCAATCAAACTTTCGGCACCGTCTCCAAGCGATTCTTGCGCTTGCTGAGATAGATAGATCAGGTTTCCGGATTGGTCTGAAGCCCAGAAGAACCCCACACCTACTTCTTCGATCTGTCCAAGAATTTTGGAACTTGAACCGGAGATAGATTTCGGGAGTTCTTCGGAAGCAACTTCCGGAGCATTCTCAGTCCGTTTTAACAGTCTGAACGCCAATTGTTGCTGCTCCGATCAATCTATTCCAGTGATCGCGAACGGGTCTTCAACGTATTCCGCTCGCAGGGTCTATCAACATAGTTGAGCGGCTATCCGATATTCTACTTAAGAAAGCGTCAATTCCGTGTAAATGTTTCTTAGTTCCAAACTGCAAGACGCAGGTTCTGAATATATGCTCGGGCTAGATTTCAAGCCGGGCGGCAATATGAGCCCGCTTTAGCGTCGCAATTGGAGAGCGGCCCAAAATGGTCAGGATGGAGTTTTGGCGCTCCAGTAGGGCCGTTTCAAAATCAACCGAGCCGCCGAAATGTGGCAAGTCCGGCGACAGAGTCCGGCAATACTGCGCGATGTCATCAGCAATTTGTGCGCGTTTGTTGAGATCATCTGGCGAGCGTTTGCATCGCTCGGCTTCGACAAAGCAGTCCATTTCAATCGAGGCGATCGCGTAGCGATACCAATCGTCCGCATCTCCTACGATGCCGACCAGATTTTGCGTGTTTTTAGATTCGCCATCGTTGCAGAAGTTCAAGAATTGCATGATCTTTGCGGTGCTTCCTGCGCAGGCCATGCCATTAAATGAAATGAAGATCCCGGCTTCATCGGCGTGGGCATAGAGGCTGCGCGCCGACATAGGTGCGTTCGTAGCGATACGGTCATCGCCTGTTTCGATCAAATCGCGACAGATCATGAAAACGCCCGAGATAAACTGATATTGGCTAGAAAGCGCATCGCTAATGGTTCCAGAACTGTTCGAGGTCGGTAGTTTTCGCAATTGGTATGCGATCAAAGCAATGCTGCTCCGCGCGATGACATAAAGATCCCAAATACCCACGGTTGCCGGAACAGGGGACTTGCTGAGATGGAATTCTCGCACCGCACTCGTTACTGCTAAGGCGGCGTCGAAGTTGCTCATTGCAATCCGCAATGCAGACATATTGATCTCTCGCCCTTTTCGCGATCCTTCATATTTGCATTGGATCGTTTCGGCGGGAATGTGGTGGTTGAGTGCGAAGGGGCGAGTGTTTTCTTCACCCAGCTGACGCCCACTTTCCGAATAAAGCGCAGATACACCCTGCCAAAGCCCAAATCGCGACTCCATGACTGGCGACTGCCACGGTTTTGGCAGGACAGGCCACAGGGTCTTTTTGATCTTAGTACGCAAGGGCTTCTGTTTCCCAATTCGAAACATGTTTCAGTTACTGCTCTGCATATGTGGCAAAGTGGCTAGGTTCGAGCAAGGAGGTAACCGCGTGCGCCTTGAACGGCGTTTGCTGATGGAATGTGCGAAATGGATATGTCAGCCTCTCCTAATGCTGAAGCACACGCACGGCTTAGCTGGCGATGGCTCCCGCTTAACGCGCAGTCACACGCCGAGTTGCGCGAGGATTGGGGAGACTTGGCGGACAATGCCAGCGACCCCAACATTTTTTCCTCGCCAACCTATATCGCGCACTCACTGCCACTGCTTGAACAGCAAAAGCCCTATGTCTTAGCGGTTTACAACGGTGATTTGCTTTGCGGTTTGACCGTGCTGCGTGGCGATCTCGGCTATGCCAAGCTGCCAATTCCGTTTGCCAAGTCTGCGCTCCATCCTGAGCAGTATTTGGGCGCTCTGTTGGTGCGTTCTGGGTGCGAGGATGATTTCGCAACGGGGTTGTGCAATTGGCTCGACAATGCACCTTTGCGCTTTTGTTTCGTCAATCTCAAACTGGCGAGGGCATCGGGAAGAACAACAGCATCGCTTGCCCGGCATTGTGAAGCGCAGGACCGCCCGCTGCTAAAGCTAAGCGCGTTTCAAAGAGCGGCTATTGTTCCGCAATCCGGGGCGAGTGGCGAATGTGATACGCATCTGAGTGCCGGTCGGCGCAAAAGCATCCGCCGCGCATGGAACGGCTTGGGCAAGCTTGGAGATCTTCAGCTTGAACGGCTTGAGCAAGGAGGCGACCTGTCAGTCTGGCTCAATGGCTTCTTGGCGATGGAGAATTCGGGGTGGAAGGGCGAAAACAAATCTTCAATATTATCAGACAGACACGAGGTGCACCTTTACTCCGAGATTATTGGAAAAGCACATGAAACTGGTGACTTGCACTTCACTCGACTGAGCCTTGATGACCGCCCCATTGCATACACTCTGGATATCTGGCTCGGCGATGCAGCATTCTGCTTAAAGTCGGCCTACGATGAGCAATATCGCAAGTTCTCGCCTGGAGTTCTGATGGAGCACGAAGCGCTCAAAGCATATTCCAATCACAGCCGCATTCGATTGGTTGATTCCTGTTCTGCGGCAGATAACCATTTACTCAATGAGTTGTGGCCTGACCAAACAGAAGTGACGGATTTCCTTATTGGGCGATCGGGACCAGCTTACCGCATGCTATTTGAAGCGATAACACGGATCAAACGTCGGTCAGTTTCTGCGGGATCTGTAGCGCCATGATTGACACGCATCCGCTCGGAGCCGCGCGGCGCGGCAATATCGCAGAGCTTGAAGCGGCGCATCTGACATCGATGTTAGATTTGTTTGCGCAAGGCCAGAAACCACATCACGAAAGCCACCCGGAACACTTTGGTCCTGGAGACAACACCGAAGCAATCGAGGCCTATCTCAAAGGTTTTCTGAAAGGCCGCAATCCGCTGCGAAAGCGGACGGGATTTGCCAAAGGCTGGTTCGTCGACGGCGCTTTGTGTGGCTATCTCTTGTACCGGCTCGAAATGCGCGAAGACGTGTTTTACGCGCGGGCACGATGGTCTTGCTTTGTCGAGGATATTGTTATTGATAAAAACGAACGCGCCAGCGGCGGGGCCTCAGCCTTGATTGAGTTGATGATGGCGGAAGCTGAAGCCCGCGGCGACTGTGTGTTCGGCGCAACCGTTTGGAGCGGCAATGAGGCCTCCGCGCGCCTGTTCGAGCGGCACGGCTTTCGAGCGCAGTCGCAGACATTCTTCAAGGTTTCGCGATGACAAGCGCCCGTTTTCGTTTCCGTGCGCTGCTCTTGGGTGGCCTTATGACCGCTATCGGCAGCTGTGCCCCCGCGCCGCCTGAAAGCACGATCGAGCTAACTGGTGCCTCTGACGCGCTTCTCATGTTTGTCGGTGATCAGGATAAGGTCGATGAGGATTTTATCCTCGTTCTTGATGCTAATCCGACCAGCAAAGCCCGAGGGGAGCCGATTGCTTCACTGCCAATCGGTCATTCCATGTCGATGCCGCATCATATGGAATATATCCTGCCGCCCATCGGTGAACCGATCTTTATGAACGCGCATCACCCGGAGTTGACGCTGGCGATAAATATCGACGATCCGTTCAAGCCGCGCATCGAACACAGTTTCAAGCCGCCAGAGAGCTTTCGCTTTCCCCATGATTATGCTCGCACGCCTGAAGGCAATCGACTGGTCGGGTTCCTGCGCAGCGAGGGCAAAAGCCCCAATCCTGATGAAAAGATGGAGCCCGACGGGCATGGTGGGATTGCGGAATACAGCGCAAGTGGTGAGCTGATCCGAACAGTCTCTGCTGCGGTGCCTGACGCGAAAAAGGCCGTGCGCCCCTATGCCTTTGCGTTGTTGCCAGGTGCTGACCGGTTTACGGTTACCAGCGCGCCGATGCATGAACGATCATGGGCTGATGTTGTTCAAATCTACAGTTTTTCTGATTTCGAGCTGTTGCATACGCTTGATCTGAAGACTGGCGAAAATCACGAGGGAAATCCGGTCGATGGCGTCAATGGTGCAGC
The DNA here is from genome assembly GCA_964580445.1 of uncultured Porphyrobacter sp. Taxonomy (GTDB): domain Bacteria; phylum Pseudomonadota; class Alphaproteobacteria; order Sphingomonadales; family Sphingomonadaceae; genus Erythrobacter. The sequence continues at coordinate 5,784 of CAZOLE010000020.1, read as the reverse complement.
GTTTGGCCAACATGTGCTGCAAGATGGATCAGTGTTCCTCAATTCGTATGGTTGCGGGTTTTACCATCTTACTGACATCGCGAGCGATGCGCCGCGGTTGGACTTGGTCTATTCACTGGAGACGCCGCCCGCAGACAATCCAGATGACATTCGCGGTGCTTGCGGAATCCCGCTCCTTATCGGTAACTTCTGGGTCCAGCCCGTTGGCGCGTTGCAGCAAGTGGTTGTGCTCAATATTGCAAACCCGAAGGCGCCGCGCGAGGTTCTCCGGTTCGACACGCCCAAGGATTTCAGGCCCCATTGGATGTCTAAAGATCCGCGCGGAAACCGACTAATTCTAGGTGCGGAGTTGGGCGGGGAGCAAGGCTTTTTCATTCTCCGATTCGACGAAGCATCCGGCCGGATTGAATATGACCCGGATTTCTCTGCGAAACGCGGGTCTGGTTGGTTGAGCTTTCTGGAAAGTCCCGCGCCGGGCTATATTTCGCTTGAACGTGACGAGTGGCCGCATGGAGCGAGCGGACCTGCATGGGGTCATGCAGCGCTGTTTCTTAATCAAAAGCGTCGATGATCATGGCGAGGTAGCGCGGAACGTGCGTTGACTTTTGCTGTCATGTAGAAACGACAACGCCTGCATTTGTCCGGCTCGGTTGGGCTTCGCGATAGACCTCGTATAGTGCCTGGGCGATACGGTAGTCTTCAATGTAGTCGATATCGATGCCAGCCAGCCGCGATAGTTCCTGCAAGACCGGATCATTCCCTAGGAAATACTCGCGCTCAAGGATCAAATCGCGAGGCGCCATATAGAGGCTGTTGGTCACCCGAAACCAATCAGGCAATTCCTGTGAAATTGTGTGATTGCGGTTCGCCTCGTAATTGAGCGCCCCTTCGCGCGACCAGAAGTACTCTTTCGCCATATTCACGCCCAGCAGCGAGTCACTGGCTCCCCAAAGCACTTGCTCGCGATAGGCGGCGAAACTTTCACGGTATTCTGCCGGGCTCATCAGCGGACACACCACCGTGGCCCAAGCGATATGGGCGTGGGGAATGTCAGTGACGATCCCTGAGATGACTTCGTTGAAGGCGGCTTGATGGCCAACCGATAGGTAGTCAGAGCGTTTGTGACCAGTGGCGCCGAACTTGGCCGCCAGCCCTAGAAATTCAGGGTCTTCGCTGGACACATAAATGCGCGCAGGGTCAATCACGCGCGTGAGTTGTGAAAGCTTCCATTCGATCAAGCTTGGCTGATCTCCGAAAGGGAGCAGACATTTCTCCGAAATGCGCGAGCTGCCGCGCCGTACAGGCATGACAATGCCGAGGTCAAAGCCAGGATCGCGAAAAGGGGGCAGAGCGCTCACGTGACTTCCTCCAGAGATTGCGATTGATATCGGGCAAGTGCCGCGTCCCAGCGCGCTGGGTCATATGGATGATTCATGCGGTCGAGGATGTCTTGCGCACTAAGTGCCGGGTCAGCGGGATCGAACACGGTGTTGGCCAAGTGATAGGCGAACCATAGTCGCGCCTTCTCCATGTCGCAGGCTTTGGCCACGCCGGAATCTACGTCGGCAAGGAAAGTACGAAGCGCGGTGTAAGTGCAGCTCCAATCCCCGGTTGCAAAGTCGGAGAGGCGCAACAGTGGCGTGCTTGTGACCGCGCAGATTGCCCAACTCTTCGAATTGCCGACAATCATGCCGTCGCAATGGTGCGCCAACTCCTGCGTCGCTTGTCCCGCGACAGCAGAGCTATCCACTAAGACCGCCTTGTCACCTGATGCAAGAATCGCAGCATGGACCGCTTTGTTGTCACCGTAGAGGTCATTTAGGGGGTGGTTGGTAACGACAAGGATCGCCTCGTCAGGAAGTGCTGAACACAGCGCTTCGATCATTGCCGCATTGCTTGGGAAATTGTGGTGCTGGCTGAAGAAGTTCTCTTCATGCTCATACTCGAGCGGCAATCCGATAACTGTTCGGCAATCCGCTATGCCCTGCAATGCAAGCCAGTCATTGCGCGACGAGACGCTTGACACAGACAGCGCGGGCGCGAGTGATTGGGCTAAGGGTTGTAGCCTCGCAATCTGATCTCCGGTTAGGGTCGGCATCACGCCATAATCGAACAATGTCGGTGCGACGATGGCCCAGTTTGGTGCGGTGACGAGCGGGGGCGCAGCGCCTTCCATGATGTAGCGCACAGTGCCGGGAAAGCACGTTGGAGTTTTGATGTCGGCGCTACGGCATAGGACAAAATCCGGCGCGATGGCCTCGACAAATTCGATGAGATCCGCTTCCTTACTCGCGTCCTCCCTAAGCAGCGGATGATCCGGACCATCCAATAAATGCCATTGCACATGGTCCAAGTCTTGGATGAGGTGCAGTTGTCCTTCGCCCAGTCCCGTGTTGTGCCAAAGCGGAGGGATCAGGACATGGGTTTCATGGGCGCGCGCCATGACCCGGATTAAGTGCACAACGATGTACTCGAACCACCAGGGTGTGACCACGGGTAGGTAGAACATAATGCGAGCAGACGTGTTGGCCGAGAGTCTTTTTGAAGGCACGTGAAAGGCAAGCTCCTGCAAGAATGGTGACGTCGTCACAGCAAAAGCAACTCGCGTGCCAATAACCGGGCGCTGTCGTAATTGAGGCTTGCGCTTGGTTGGCGAAGCGGCACATCATGGCCTGTCCGGCAATAGCTTGCCGCAAGTCTCATGTTAGCACGCCGTGACAAAACCCTTGTCGAGGAGGAAAAGCGTGCATAGTCTCCATAAGGTAATTTGGGGGGGTCGTTGGAGTTAAAGCTTAAGACCAAGCGCTTGATTGTCGCGTGGCGTGGTGGCGATATGTCATCGCGCGACCGATTGATTGCACATGTGATGCCCGAGCTTGAGCAAATTGCTGCTGCTCGGCTTAGGGCGGAGCATTCCAGTTCGCTTTCCACGCATGACCTCGTCAACGAGGCTCTGCTCAAGATCATCGGCGAACACCCCGATTTTGGCGACCGCGCCCATTTGCTTGCGTTGGTTTCGCGTGTGATGCGCAACGTGTTGGTTGATCAAGCCCGTGCGCGCATGTCGAAGAAACGCCGGCACCAAAAGGTCGAACTGCGCACCCAACTTGAGGGAGCTATCCCGCAGATTGATCTGCTTTCGCTCGATTCTGCGCTGATTCGATTGAGAGCAATCGATGAAGGCTATGCGGATATTGTCGAGATGCGTTATTTTGGAGGTATGACAGTTGCGGACATCGCGGTCGTAACTGGCTGGTCGGAACCGACCATCAAACGCCGATGGCGATCAGCGCGGGCTTGGCTTTCAGACGCGATAACGGACCCATTGGTCGATCATGACTGACCCATCCTTCGAACGGCGAGCGCTTGCGGTATTTGAAGCGATGCTCGATGTCGAAGAAGGCGCGCGAGAAACCTGGCTCGAAACGGAGACGGGAAGTGACGTAGCGCTCAAACGCCGGGTTACGGCTATATGGCGCGCAGAGAAGCAGCTTGATCTAAAGACGGGCGCCTATTTAGATTCAGTCGATCCAATTGCCGCGCCGGAACGGATAGGCGCCTATCGGATCACAGAGACCATCGGTTCTGGCGGGATGGGCACTGTTTTTGCCGCTGAGCGCGATGCGGGCGATTTTGAACATTCGGTCGCGATCAAGCTAATCAAACCAGGTGTTTTCACAGATCAATTGGTCGCTCGTTTCAATCGCGAGCGGCAAATTCTGGCAAATCTAAACCACCCGCATATTGCGCGGCTGTTCGATGGGGGGACGAGCGAGCAGGGCCAACCCTACATTGTTATGGAGCGTATCGACGGGGTTCCACTCTTGGATTGGCTCGCGTCACAGTCGCCATCGCTCGAAGCGCGGCTGGACCTGTTTTTGCAAGTGTGCGCTGCGGCTGGTCACGCGCATCGCAATCTGGTGGTGCATCGTGATCTCACGCCCGCCAATGTGCTGGTCGATAGTGCCGGAGATGCCAAACTTATCGACTTTGGGATCGCTCGGCCTGAGGGCGAGGAATATGCGTCGACTCTAGGCGAGACGGAGGCTTCTCAGCCAATCCGTGCGATTACGATGACGCCGGGCTATGCCGCGCCTGAGCGGATCAAGGGTGATGCTGCGACTGTGCTGAGCGACGTTTACTCAGCTGGCAAGATGCTCGAGGCAATGCTCCCTGCTGCACGTTCGCCAGAACTTGAAGCGATCATTGCCAAAGCGATAGCGGACAGTCCGGACGCGCGATATCTTTCCATGGAACAGCTCGCGAATGATGTTCGCGCTGTCCTGACCAGTCATCCCGTCGGCGCGATGCCATCAGGCAAGCGCTATCGTTGGGGCAAATGGTTCGCGCGCAACCGGGCGCTCGCAGGCGTTGGAGCGGCGCTGGTGGTCGCTCTGGTCGCGGGCAGTGTCACCACCGGCTGGTTCTGGAGCCAAGCAGTCGAAGCGCGCGACGATGCCAATGCGCGCTTCGATGAAGTGCGCGGTATCGCGACCTTTATGCTGTTCGACCTCTATGACGAGTTGGAGCCTGTATCCGGAAACACCAAAGCTCTCTCCCAAATTGCCGATGAGGCGCGGGCTTATCTTGAGCGATTGAGCGCAGGGGATGACGTGTCGCCCGAATTGCGGTTGGAAATTGCGAAAGGGTACCACCGGCTCGCTGCGGTTTCTGGAAACCCTTACGTGCCCAATCTTGGCCGGCGCGAAGAGGCAGTCACCTTTGTTGAACGAGCGCTCAAAGACCTAGAGGCTCTGCACAAAGAAGACCCTGATAGTGCAGATGTCGCGACAGCACTCGCTCGTTCGCTGAATTTGCGGTCGATTTTTCTCTTCGCCACAGAGGAAGAGAGCGAAAAGGCCGTCGAAGTTGCCCGTCGCTCTGCTTCGCTTTACGAAGGCGTGATTGGAAGCGGTAGGGATGATGCTGATTTACGGCGTTCGTGGTATGAATCGCGTTTGCAAGCAGCAAAACCTCTTCTTTGGATAGATCAAGGTGGCAAGGGTATCGAAGCGATGGAGGCGCTCGTTGCCGACATTGAGAAGGATCCTGCTCTTATCGAAGGCGAGCCAGCGATGCGTCGCCAACTGGCTGGTGCTTATTCCGAGCTTGGATACACCCGCTCTTGGCATATACCTGCTGAAGTGGATGGGTATGCAAGTGCGAGCGCAGCACTGGATAATGCGTTGGAGATATATGAGGATCTCTTCGCCAATGGGCCGGAGATCGAGCGCGAGAAGTACCGACTTAGTCTGTCTGCAGCACTCTTTCGCCGCTCGCTGATTGACTCTGATCTGGGCTCTAACGCCAAAGCAATCACTTATCTCGACCGCGCGATCAAGCTCGTCGAGGTAATTACCGTGCAAGACCCCGATGATGAAGGCGCGGCATCGCGGATCGACACATTGCAGGGGCAAAAAGTCTATGTGCTGATAGCGATGAAGCGGTTTAACGAGGCCGAGCGCCTGTCGCGAATTGTTTTGACTAACCGCATCGCACGGCGGGAACGAGATTCGGAGAGTATCGGATGGCTAAGGGACGTTGCGACGGGCCGTCAGGCTTTGGCTCAAACGCTGGAGGAGGCGGGTAAGTCGGCTGAAGCGTGCATTGAATATCGTCAAACGCTCAAAGAGTGGGACGAGATCGGGAAGGAAATCGAGATTTCAAGCGTCGACAAGTCTAACTCGATAGACCTGATCAAAAAATCGCTGCGCAAATGCTGATTTTGTGCGAATTTCAATAGACCAGAGAAAAGAGTGCCGATGCAAAGGGTCTCCCTTTCTT
>CAZOLE010000019.1:0-13367 GCA_964580445.1 uncultured Porphyrobacter sp. | reverse complement strand
GACTAATACTTAATGCATTAAACTATTGAGGGTAATATGAGTACCGCTAAAGAAGTATTGCAAGTCACGCGCGAAACTGCGCAGGCGGCAATCGACAGGATACCCCCTGATGCTTGGCCGATGATCGATATCGCGTTCCGCATCACGATAGGCTTGGCGATTGTGTGGTTCGTCCTTTCGATTGTCGGATGGTGGCGTAGACGTGCCTATAATCTCACGGTCGCCTCCACCGCGAAGCGCAACAAAAAGGCGCAGCCAGACTTCCTCAAGGTTGATGAGAAGGCCCGCGCTAAAGCGGTCGAGCGAGGCAAAGCGCATAAGGAAATGCTGGATGATCGCGAGGCTGAAGAGGAGTTGGCGGCTCTGAAAGCTGCGAAAGGCCCGGTAACGTTCGCAAAGCGAATGGCCTCCGCCGCTTCACTCATCATGTCGGTCTTCACGCTCGGCACTGCGATCAGCGGTGTGGTCCTGAATATCGGGCGAATGGGCGACTATCTAAAAGAGGGCACTTCAGTCAGCCGCATTCAATATTTGTTGCAAGAACACCCGATCGGCGTGGCCGTGGCTCTGCTGATCGTCGCCATTCACATCTATTTCTACTTCACCAAGAAAAAATGGGAGGCTTGAGCCATGGAAAGTAATCCTCTGGTCCTGTCCGATCCGAACCTTCTCGCTGAATTTGCGCGCGAAGATCAATTTAAAACCTTCTTTGAAAAGCGCTTCAGCTCCCCGCCGGATCTTGCGGCTCTGTTGTTTCGCGATGGCGCACTTATCGACGCTTTCAAAGGTACGCAGTTCACGGTCGGCGGCTTGTGGGAGAACATTAAAGGTGTGGTTGGGGGATCGCACCACTATGCGATCATGTTGGCTGACCTAAAGCCATTCCAGTTGCAGTTTCCGGTCAAGGGCACATCCAAGGATAAGGTCGAAATTTCAGGGGTCGCCACGGTTGAATTCCAGTTGAACCCTGACAAGGGAGGCAACATCCTGGGTCTGATGCGCGGTGTTAGCCGAGGGAATTCGGACCCTGAAACAGGCGAAACGTCTGCGACCGGTCGCAAAGCGCTTTCGGTCTATGATGTGTTGGAGCGGCTCGAACCGCAATTCCAAGACAGAATTTTCGAACATGTGATTGGCCGGCATAACGCTGACGAGGTACGCGGCAATCGCGGGATGCAAGATCAGTTGCAAGCCGACATGATGACCGAGGCGGAGCGGATTACCGGCGACCTTGGTTTGATGGTTCGCAATGGCTCAATCACGTTCGCAATGAATGATGCAGAGCGGCAAGAGTTTGAGAAAGCACGGATCGAACGCGAGCAGGCGGCGATGGACCACCAGCTCGAATTGCTCAAGCGCGATGTCGAGCGGCAGGGACAAGCGACTGAAGTAAAGATCAACTCCACCAAAGACACTTTGATGCTTGAACGCGCAAGCGAAGATGAGCTTAATCTGATGGTGCTTAACAGCGAAGTGACTTTCGTGGATGCCCGTGAAGCTGCGGCTCGGCGGCAGGAAGCCGAGGCGCTGGAGCATCAGATTTTTATTCTGGGCAAAGAACGCGCTGCCAAATTTGCGATTGCGTTAGAGGATCAGGATCACGGTTTCGACGTAGCCAAAGCACAGGAGCGCACCCGCGCTTTTCTTCGTGACACTGAATTGCTTGAGACCAAGCACCTCATCACCTTGAACAAGCTGCGCACAGAAGCCGGGATTGAAACGAAAGAAGCAACCGCGTTCTCCGAAATCAAGATTGATGATGCTCAGGTGGGGTCAAAGCAAAAGCAGACCAAAGGCTGGAATGAGATCGCGCAACAAAATCTCGCGAAGCTCAACGATATTGAGTCGAAGAAAGCTGACAGCGAAACAGATCGAAAGATCCGAGAGAGCGATTCCGAGACGCAAAACCGGGTTGCACAAATGGCCGCAGCCTCAGGGATGACCGCTGAACAGATCGGTGCAATCACGGCAAGCTTCAGCCCGGAAGCCGCACAGGCCGCAATTGCTCAGGCACAGGCGCGTGCCGCATCCGGTGAGAAAATGGTCGAGATCGTTCGGGATATGACCGCAGAAAGCCGGGAGCATGAGCACAGGATGCTCGAAACTGGGATGAAGGGTGCTAGCGGTGTCGCTGCTGGAGCAGGCGGGAGGGGAGCCGCCGGATATCCCGGCGATCCAGATGGAACACCTGGTTCCGTCGATTGCCCTAAATGCGGAACTACCTTGAGTGCGAAGACCCGCTTTTGCACTGGTTGTGGTCATCAGATGCGCACCTAATGCGACGGTTAAACACACCTAAGAACTGTTGTCGTTCGGAGATTGCGACAACTTCTAACGCCGTGTGCTGCGGTGAATGTGGTCAGCCTTTGGCGCGTTGCATGGCCTTTGACCAATGCAACAGCCTAGTGGGGGCTGATGGCTTGTGCCGGGCTTGCGTCGCTCCGCACCTTATCATTGTACCGGGTGCTACCATGCATGCCCCAGTTGGCGGTTCGGTTACGCTCCCGTTCGACCTGATGAACGCGTCTGACAAAGACCGTCCACTATTCATCACCGGACTTTGGAGCCGTGAAGATAGCGAGTGGCGCGAAGAACGGCTCGGCTGGGAAGAATTGGGACCAAAGGATCGCGCTTCGGCATCGGTCGTTGCGCGGGACATCTCTAAGCCAGGCACACATGAGATTGAGATCATGTTCGCGGTTGCGACGCGATTTAAGCAACGCGAAGAACGCTTTGCTTTTTCGACGCGTGTCTTGCTCACCATTCAGGGTGAAAGCAGTTCAGTCGGTCCAACAATCCAAATATCCAGCGAAAACGAGATGAACGGAAATGTCATCCAGATCCAAGATAGCAATTCCGGCAGCGACGATCCCACTGGTAAGGTCATCGATGCAATCGACATGAAGCTGGTACGATTGGATCGAGAAGAGCGGGCACTTGGGCTGCGCGGGATGGGTGACGGATCAAGTGTGCGCCGCTCCGCTGCTTTTGAGTTCACCGGCTTTCCAAGCGATCATCACATCCGCTCAGGTTTACCCCCAGTCACGCCGGACGGTTTGCTGATCTTCGGTCGTGAAAAATCGCGTCAAAATGGCGGAACCAGCGACGTCAGAATTCTCGCAACTGATGTGAATGGAAAGCTCGAACGCGAAATCTCCAAGCAGATATCACGCCGGCATTTCGATGTTTTCTTGGAGAACGATTGCTTGATCATACGTGCGCGCGGCCGCAACGGACTGCGGCTCAATGGCAAGGCACTGCCTAACGAAGCCCGCGCGGCGCTCAATGATGGGGATAGGATCGAACCTCTGGTCGATCATGGCGAGTTGATCGCGCTGAAAGTTCATTTCAGTCGCGAACACAACCGCGTGACGGGCGTCAAATTCGTTCGTGAACCGGCGCTGGAGAGTGTTTCGCAATGACCGAATGTAGCAAATGTGGGGCCGGAAACCCGGCGGACGCAAGATTTTGCGGCGAATGTGGCACACCCATCGAAAGGCTCGGTGATACGTTAAAAGATGACGATGTCGCGTCTGAGCAGACTATTGGGATGTACGATACTGTAGGTCGGCACACTCAGGATATCGACAAGCAGTTGGAGTTTGCTGAAAGCGATGTCTTTGCCGGACGTTACACGATTGCATCGCTCTTGGGGCGCGGCGGGATGGGGGTCGTGTACAAAGCAGTAGACCGGCATGGCGAGCGTGATGTCGCGCTAAAACTGATCCGACCGGAACTGCTTGCCGGGGATGCAGCGGTAAAGCGATTGATCGCTGAAGGGGTTACGACCCAGGAATTGTCTCATCCCAATATTGTGCGTGTCTACAATGTCGATGAGGTGGACAATGTCCCCTATGTCGCAATGGAGTTTGTCGAGGGTCCAACTCTGGCGGAATGGCATCGGGCCCTCATGTCCGAGCGTGAACAAGTGCCAACCAGAGTCGCTGCTCGGATCGTCATGGAATTGCTCGCCGGGCTAGAGGCGGCGCACGATGCAGGGATTATCCACCGCGATCTCAAGCCGCAAAATATCATTCTTACTGCGGAACCGAATGAGGACGAAGCGCCACTCAAAGTTCTCGATTTTGGGATCGCGCGTGCGGCAAGCCGCGAAGAGACGAAAAGTGGCACGGCCCTTGGCACACCAGGCTATATGGCTCCGGAACAACGAACGGATCCCGATCTCGCTGATAGTTCCGCAGACCTGTTTGCGTTGTCGAAAATCTTCTACAAACTGCTTATGGACGCTTTGCCGGACGGCATGTGGCAGCCACCATCAGCCAGTCGACAAGATGTGCCAGATGGGGTCGATGAGCTAATCCTGGCGGGCGTTTCGGTGAATCGACGGGGGCGCCCGCAATCGGTCGTCGAATACCGCAAACGGCTGGTCGATGCGATGAACTCTCGAAAGCCCGGGCCCAAGCCCAAGCCCGATCCGATCGACCCGAGTGGTGGTCATTCACAGCCAAACAAAAACGAGCGTCAGAATTTCATGGATGGGCCAGCGGCCAAGCCACTCGGCTTCGGTTGTCTTGGCTTGATCGTTCTGATCCTACTAATCGCAGCGCTTGGAGATTGTTCGGGTAGTGACGTTTGGGGCGACGACTATGACGATGATCCGACTTACTTTAGTTCGAGTGGCGGGACATTGGATGACGAGCCTTCGCCACCTCCGACATTAGACTATTCCGCCTATAACGGCACATGGACCAGCCACGCCACCGGAGAACAGCTTGCCGCTACGATCAATCCCGATAGGTCGTATGAAATTGTGGGGCCGGTGCTGGCTGAATGGGGCACCATTACAATGTTCGGCGAATTTGCGGGCAAACGGGCACTCATCAGCGCCGATACGCCCACTGGAACCGCCAGAATCACCTTCGACATTACTGATGAAAGCCATGTCTTGCTGACAGTGAGCTTGCCGGATGGAAGCAAAATATCTGATTGTTACCACGTTAATCACCCGGCGACGCAAGGTTGCCCATAACCAATTAAGGTTTGAATTCAGCGACATTTTATATCCATCGCAGAGGAGCGCTACGATATGACTGACACACACTTCGAGGGCCATCCGCTCGATGGCTGCCTGTTCGAAGGCAGTCCTGCCGGTGGGCCAAGCCTTGAGGCAACCAATACCTCGACCGCGCAATTGCCCGCCCAGATTGATCTCAGACCTTATTGCTCGCCAGTGGAAAATCAGGGTCAGACCAATAGCTGTGTGGCCAATGCCATAGTGGGTGCAGTCGAACTGTTGCAGAATAAGGAACGGCGCGGCGCGCATGATCTGTCTCGGCTATTCCTTTACTACAATGCACGAAAGCTTGGTGGCCGGGAGGATCGCGACAAAGGCACTTGGATTCATCACGGGATGGCGGCCTTGTTAGCGCATGGTGTTTGTGAAGAACGAATGTGGCCGTTTCAGCCGGTCGCAGTCAACCAGATGCCCACTCAAGCGTGCTTCACCAATGCAACTCACTACGAGGCTATCCAGTTTGCCAGAACGCCAGGGGCGTCGGCTATCATGGCGCTAGCGCAAGAACTCCCTGTAGCTTTTGGCATTGTACTGCCTTCAGAGTGCTACAAAGTTGCGAGTGTCACTGGAATTGTCCCGCCGCCTGAAATCTTGCCAATAACCAGCCCGCCTAGCGGCCACGCTATGCTGTTGGTTGGATACGATCTCAATGAGAAGTTCTTCATTGCCCGCAACAGTTGGGGTTCTGGCTATGGCAATGATGGTTACATCCTGATCCCCTTCGACGTGATGCACAAATATGCGCATCCTGACCAATTCTGGACGATTGGTGCGATTGAGCGCGCGCCAGGTCTCAGATTGATGGGAACGGGAGTCGAGGAAACGGCTGCGAGCTTGGCGGCTCCTCTGGAACGCTCTGGGGCGACTGACGGGTTGGGGCTACAGCTGCGGGGCGACATCGAAGGGCGGCTCGACGCAGCGAAGAAGGGTTTTGCTGACCGCCTACGAGGGGGCAAGTAAGCACCGTTGCCCTAGACTTGGGTGCATAGCTTTGATTCGCTGCGGCATCAGAGACTAGTTGCAGCTAGACTGACAAGGCTCATCAGAAGACCTTCTGACCGTCGGCGGCTTCGCTCTAGTTTGCTCGAATAAATTGATCCAAAAGCTCCACCAACTCTTCTGGCTTATCTTCTTGGATAAAGTGAGCTCCGCCTTCGACTAGCGTGTGAGCCTGCCCCTTGGCTCCGGGCACATTCTCCTGCCAGTCCTTGTCTAGACCGGCCATGAGTGCGTCATCCGTGCCAAATGCGGTGATTAGCGGCTTGTCCCAATTGGCGTAAAAATCGTCTAGGATCGCCTGATTCTGCCTTAGCTGACTTGCCACCAGTGTCGGAAACATCCTGACGCCAGCCATAGTTTCCTCGGTTGGGTAGGGTGCAGCATAGGCTGCCAGTTCAGCATCTGAGAGTTCGCGGGTGGTCCCGCCTTGGAAAAGCACTGAGAAGTCGAATTTGTCGCTCGTCCTCGCATAGGCGACCCAAGTCGTGAACGAAAAATCTTCGCCGCCAAAGTCCAACTCCTGAACGTCGCCTTCCATCCACACTGATGCCCTGAAAATGGGATAGCCGAGCCATCCCTGCACGCCGCCTGCGGCGGGCAATGTTGTATTGGACAGCATTATTCGAGCAAATCGATCAGGGCGTTGTTCTACGACGCGAAGTCCAATCAAGCCGCCCCAATCTTGCGCAAACAGGGTCGCATTTTCGATGTCGAGTGCATCGACAAATCCGGCCATTACATCAACATGCATCTGATAGGAGTGATCCGACCAGTCTGTCGGTTTGTCCGACTTGCCAAACCCTACATTGTCAGGGCCAATGACCCGATAACCAGCATCGCTAAGCAACGGGATCATGTGGCGATAGAGATAGCTCCACGATGGTTGGCCATGCATTAGCAGAACCACTTGGCCATCGCGGGGGCCTTCGTCGACGTAGTGGATTCTGTATCCTTCTACATCAACATAGTTGGGTTCAAAATCATAGTCGGGCAGATTTTCAAACTGGCTATCTGGGGTCCGAACAACTTCTCCTTTGCTCCACTCTTCTGAGGATTGCATGGAGACAATTGTCACTACAATTACGGCTACCAGGATACCCAAACCGATTAGTATACGCTTGAGCATCGCTGGCTCACTCCCAAGTTCGCTAAGACGATTCTTCGCCCAAGCAGATTGTCCTAGATGCGTATTGGCCTACCATGCGAGGCGAATGCAAGGACATCGTCTCGCTTTACGGTCTTGTCAGGCTAAACGTATCTAATTGAAGTGCGGCTTATGCTTGCGCCAGTCAGGCTTGCAACTGATGCAGCCTCAGCGATTCTCGCACCCTGTCCAACGCGCTACCAACGGGGTCTGTTTCTTCGAGCAAAGCAAAGCTCCCGCTAACCACGTAGCTGCAATGGCCGTGCACCGTTGCGATGAGCGAACGTGCATAGCGCGCCACATCAAGATCGGTGTTTTTCGGAAGCGCTTTGACTACCTCTTCCTCAACGATCAGGGTCAATGTTGCGCGGCCTTCAAGATCGGCCTCCGGCAGTCCTTGCCCTTCGGGGACCCTATGTTCGTAGATTGCAGACCAAGTCAGCGGATTTTCCAATGCGAAGGCGAAGTATCCTTCGACGAGGCTGGCGATACGGTCCTCTCCACTCTGATCGAGCCGGCGCCGCAACTCTTGCGCCCACAGGACAAACGTTCGCGTATTGATCGCCGCCAGCAATCCATCGAGCGAACCAAAGACGTTGTAGATAGTACCGACTGAATAGCCCGCGCGTCTGGCAACCTCCCGCCCTGAGAACTGCGGATAGCCGACTTCCGCCATCAATTTATGGCCTTGTCGAACCAGCAATTCGCGCAATTCAGCGGGGGTATGATCTGACCGTCGTCCCATTGTTCCATTCCCTGACAAAATAATTGAACGCTGTCCATTTTTTATATTGAACAGTGTTTAATTAAACGCTAGAGCGCCCACCATTGAGATTAGAGAGGGTTGCGGATGGGTTTCCTATTGTCGCTCATTTTCGCCGGTGCGCTCATATATCTGTGGCGCAAATTTGACGCATTAGAGGCGCAGATTCAGCGCCTTGATCAATATGTAGATTCGTTGCAGCTCCAGCTATCTCGGAACGCCATCGAGACTGCGACACCAGCCAGAAAGGTTGTCACTGCGCAGGAACGTAGTGCCCAACCAACGCAGCCAGAATCCACCCTCCTAGACGACGAACCCATCGAAAAGGAGGCAGAGGCTCGCCCAACGTCCACAGCCATTCCAGCATCGCGCAAAGAACCCTTGGAAGTTATGGCTTCTGAGCCGGTGGAAACACCCGAGCTTCCGGAAGCCCCTGAAGTTGAGCCTCATATCGAAGAGCCAGCACGAACCCGCTTCCAGTTCGACTTTGAAGACTTCTTTGGCCGGTTGCTGCCTATATGGGCGGGCGGCATAGCGCTTGCGGTCGCGGGCTTTTTCCTCGTTCGCTATTCGATTGAGCAGGGTTTGCTTGGCCCTCAGGTTCGCGTTGCCCTTGGTTTTCTGTTTGGCGGAATCCTGCTTGGCGGAGCTGAAATTGCCTATCGGCAAGAACACCGCATCTCTGACCCGCGTGTACGTCAGGCGCTGGCCGGGGCTGGCCTCGCCACACTTTATGCCAGCTTCTATCTCGCTGGCAGCCAATATGGTCTGATCGGAAGTGCAATTGCATTCCTAGGCTTAGCAGGCGTCACAGGTGCGGCGATCTTGCTATCGTACCGCTTTGGATTGCCGAGCGCAATCCTCGGGCTTGTTGGCGGATTTGCCGCTCCGATGCTTGTCGCTAGCGAAAATCCCAATCTGCCGATCCTTGCCCTCTATCTCGCCCTCGTAACAGGCGGCCTGACCTATGCTGGCAATCGACAGGGCCGCAGCTGGCTGGCGCTCGCTGCTCTCGCAGGCGGCCTTGGTTGGGGCATGCTCATGCTGTTTTCAGGAGTGACCGGCTACACTGATATCCTCGCCTTTGGTGGTTATATCGTGGTTCTAGGCGCGATCCTCCCAGCATTTGCCAAAGCCGGTAATGATGAAGGCATCGCAGCTTCACGTTTCGTGCGCCTCGGTGCGGCTGGACTTGCAGCAATACAGATGGGCTTGATGGTCGGACAGACCGGATTCAGCCTGCTCGCTTGGAGTCTCTTTGGTCTGCTTGCAGCAGCGCTGGCATTCTTCGCCTGGAGCGAACCCCGCTTGCGTGAAGCGAGCGCATTTGCGTCGGCCGTTGGCCTAGCGATGCTTGGCATTTGGCCCGATCCATCGATTCAGAACTTCACCATTGTCGGCGTGGCCTTACTAGCGATCTTCGGCGCCGTACCTTTAGCAAACATCTGGCGCGGCGCGCATCGAGATATGGACGCCTATCAGCTCGCTGGTTTTGCTTTGGGACTAATCGCCATCACCCCTGAAAGGCTACATTGGGCGGTAACTGACTTGGCGCTTGCTGGCATTGCTTTGGCGATCACTACCCTGCCAATCTTGGCAACCTGGAAGCAGTGGCCATCGCGTGAGAACCCTCTCGGGACTTCGACATTAGTGACCCTCACATCCGCTGTGATCGGCATCGTAGTTGCCGGACTGATCTCAACGCCATTGTGGGCGTCGCCGCTTGTCATCGGTGGTGTGGCATTGGGCGTGATTGCCCTCGGCTGGCATCGCAATCAAAAGGGTCTCACAGCTCTCGCTTGGATCACCTCTGTCACAGCCATCTTGGCTATGGCAGCTCTCGGAGTATTTGCTGACGAGCTTGATCTTTTGATCGGGAGAGATGACGATGTGGATGTTGCTCGTGCATTGCTGCGCTGGACCGCCATTGCCTTACCATTCATCGCATTGGCCATTAAAAAAACCAGCATCACAGAAAGCATCGCCGCGCAAATTCTAGCCTCGTTGCTTGTCTACGGTATCGCAGCGCAAATCGTGCCAGGCAATGTGCTTGCTTGGACCGCCGCTGGTCTGTCGATCCTGACTGGTTTCATCGCTCTCAATGCATCCAGTGCTAGGTTCACGTTCGGCTTTGTCGCAATTGTTTGGTCTCTAGAGCCGGTACTGATTTGGATCCTAGGTGCGGTTGGTTCTGCTATTGGAGTCCAGCCAATGCTGATCGCTGATGAGATTGGCCTGAGCCAGATTGGCCTCCGCATGCTGCCTGTGTTTGCTGTTGCGCTGTCATTGATCTTGCGACCGGCAGACACTTTGCGAGGCAAGCTTGCGGGCATCGTTGTACCCGCAGGCATGATAGGCGTGATCGCCGCGCATATAACTTTCAAGCATGTCTTTGCGCTGGAGTCCTCACAGCAATTTGTAGAGCTTGGCTTGGCCGAACGCACTATCTGGCAAGGCCTACTGCTCGCAGCAGGCCTAGGCGTGGCAAAATTTGTCACAGAGCCGAGTTGGTCGAAGCCCGTCCGTGTCGCGTTGTTCGGAGGCGCGCTTGCGCACTTCGTTCTCTTCACTTTGATTTGGCATAACCCGCTCTGGGATGAACAGGCGGTGGGAGGCATCCCTCTCATCAACCTGCTCTTGCCTGCTTATGGTATCGCGATTTGTGCAACTGTCATGCTAAAACGTTTGCTTGCTGGGTTGGATGTTGTTCCAAGCTGGCTGTATAATTCAATACTTATGGGCCTGATTTCGCTACTGGCCTTGTCAGAATTGCGCCACCTATTTGCGGGCTCCATCTTCATAGCTAGTCCGGTTGGTTCGACTGAAGACCTGCTTCGATCCGTCTTGGGTATCGTGCTCGCTATCGGCTTTTTGATGTGGGGCGCCCGCGCGGATAGCCGCAGCTGGCGAGTAGGGTCGCTTGTCCTGATGCTCGCAGCGGTGCTTAAGGTGTTCATCTTTGACGCGAGCGCACTGGATGGTTTGCTGAGGGTAGCGTCCTTTATTGCACTCGGCCTGAGCCTCATTGGGATTGGCTGGTTCTACACCCGCCAATTGGCTGGTGCGAGGAGATCTGCTTGATGGTTCCAATCAGAAGGCCGAATGTCTTGTTTATCAGGTAGAGCGACCGCCAGACGATACTGGTTGTTAGGTCTCATAAGCCGAAGGGTCGTTTCCCAGCCAGTTTACGGAACGTTGAGGGCCTGCGCTTTGAGTGGGGCTGCGACATTAGTTGCAAGAAGGCCAGATCTCGGTGAAACGGGTTTGGTCCAACGTTCGCGTCAGACATTCGAAGGCAACCGACGCACTCAAATCTATTCCCCCTGCGATGCGCGAACTCGGAAACGCAGGCCGTCATGAAACAGGAAGGTGGGAGAACATCAGGGCGGAAAACTCGCCCCTACCATTCCTACGATGAGAGCCCGTCATGCAGAGATTTCGGCCAATGAAGTCACAGGAGAAGTTCGCTTCAGCTCACGCTCGCGTCGACAACCACATTCGTTCCGAATGCCAAATCATCGTTCGCAAGATTTGCAAAGCGTCCCGCTCATACTCCTTGGCCGAATGAACAAATCCTGTCCCCTGATCCATACTTTGTTCGGGCAAAGCTGTGCCCACCAGAGTCAAGTACGATCAGTCTGGCAGCACCCATTTGATGTGCTTTAGAATATCCGTTCGGGACTAGTGATTTTGGGAGAGTCGGTAGAGGTGTGCGCCTGCCAAAAGCAATCCGCCAGAGATCGTTGGAGCGGTCTCGCCGATACCCAAAGTTTCAGAGACAAGCGCTAGTAGCAGCAAGCTAATCCCTGTGATCGCAGGAACCAAAAAGGACGGGGTGCGCGCATCGTGTGCGATTAAAACGGTCGTGATTGCTGCAAGGATTGCGAGCGTCAGGAACAACCAGTGGACCCACTCTGCATCCGCTAACAATCCAAGCATCGGCAGGCCAATCGCGGCGACTGGTAGAAGTGAGCAATGCACCACGCAAATAAGGCTAAAACCTGTGGCTGCCCGGTCGATTGTGGCTGCGCTTTCCATGTCACCCGTCCTCAAGAGGATTGAGGACCAATAACAGGCGTTTCTCACCGGTTCCGTCAATCGGTGGCGAGCGATGAATGACTGGACTATTGGTACCGAGTTTACCCTTGAAGATGCCAACGTCGCCCGCTGACATGGCATTGATGCGAAGGGGCTCGGTTCCGTTCTTGACGCGGGCAGCATCAGCGTGCGTCAGCCACTGAGTCCCCGACCCGGCATAGGTAGTAATCAGGCGTGCTTCGACAAAATCGGCATGCCATTTGCGGCAAGAATTGGTGGTGACTATCTCGAGCCTGACTTCAAGCTCGGTTAGCTTTAGGATGCCGCAGTAGCGCTCTGCCAACATCAGAATATCGGCTGCCAACTCGTCGCGTTCGAACTGATCTATGTAGCCTGCATCATCCAAGCATTTTTCGAGGTGTTCGCGCAAATGCAACAAAGGTGCGTTGAAGCGAATGTCCTTGGGGTCGCTCGAAAGGAGACCGGTAAACTTACCCGGTACGTGTCGCTCCCAAACTGCAAGATTGCAATCGGTTTCACGCACCGCGCGAAAAACGTCGCAAGAGGCGGATACCGCTGCGGAGGATTGCAATATTTCGGACAATTTTAGAGCGACTCCAATTGCATGTTACAACATCTCATCGACCATATGTGAAAGCCCGCTCGCTTACAAGTATTTTGTTGCGCAGAACGTCCGCTGCCACGCCACAGTGTTGGCCACTCCTTGGCCGCGAGGTTTAGAGGTATTGATCAGCGCCCATTCGATCGAGGCAGGTTCGACCGTCCTTATCGAAACGGGCAGGGCAGGGGCTTCGGAAGTGCAACTGAAAGATCAAAAAGCTGTAGGCAAAATGATAAATTGAACCGATATGTATCGTAGTGTTGGGTGGCAGCGTAGCTGAGTTGAACATTCAATGCCTGTCTGCGTTTAAAGGACTTCCAAATGCCGCGAAATGCCCCGTTTCAGTCGGCCAAACTGTTCGCTCCGCCGATCAGTGAGGCAACTGACCTTCGTGAAGCGATCACGGCTGCTTATCATTCTTCCGAAGAAGCGGTTGTGTCGTCCTTAGTTCCATTAGCCAAACAGCCTGAAGCGCTCAGTTTGGAAATCGCAGCGACAGCACGCCAATTGATCGAGTCGATGCGCGCCGATGGTCAGCCAAGTGGGATTGCCGCGCTGGTTCAGGAGTACTCGCTTTCATCCGAAGAAGGCATTGCGTTGATGTGCCTTGCTGAGGCGCTGCTGAGAATTCCAGACAATGCGACCCGAGATGCCCTGATCCGGGACAAACTTTCCGATGGACAGTGGGAAGAACATTTGGGGCAAGAGCGTTCGCTCTTTGTGAATGCATCGACATGGGCATTGGTGGTGTCGGGCCGGTTGGTGC
>CAZOLE010000018.1:0-13656 GCA_964580445.1 uncultured Porphyrobacter sp. | reverse complement strand
TCAGCCCTCCACCACGTCGAGGCCCATCGAACGCGCGGAGCCTTCGATGATTTTCATAGCCTGATCAATATCGTTCGCGTTGAGGTCTTTCATTTTGGCCTCTGCGATTTCTTTCACTTGGCTCTTTTTGATCGAGCCAGCCGATTCCTTACCCGGCTCTTTCGAACCCGATTTCAGTTTCGCGGCCTTCTTCAACAAGAAGCTTGCCGGTGGGCTTTTGAATGTGAACGTGAACGAACGGTCAGCATAGACCGTGATCGTGGTTGGGATCGGTGCATTCTTTTCAAGGTCCTGCGTCGCGGCGTTAAAAGCCTTACAGAATTCCATGATATTGACGCCGCGTTGACCCAGTGCCGGACCGATGGGCGGCGAGGGATTTGCAGTGCCTGCTGGCACTTGCAGCTTGATATAGCCTTCGATTTTCTTGGCCACTGAGGACCTCCTTTCGCACTCTTGCGATGCTCTTTCGAACACACGCTCATGTTAAGCGGTTAAGCGATGGGCCAAGGGCCAATCTCCCGCGTGGATTTCCCGTCGATGTGATGGGAAGCGGGGCACATACCGGATTTGCACTAGCATGCAACCAAAAATGGTCGCGACCTTCGCCTCGGCGCGTCTAATCCTTTGACTGTTAACACTTTCATTCTATTGTCTTTTGCATCGAAATTTTAGGGATTTCTTCGAAGATGAATGTTGCCGTCCGCATTCGCGAGCTGGTTTCTAGCAGTCTCGACACGCTTCTCAACAAAGCTGAGGATGAGCGCAAAATGCTGCGCCTGCTTGAAACCGAAGTGGAAGAAGCCCTGATCGCGCTGCATGGCGATTTGAGGAAAGCCGAGCGCACGCATGAACGCAACACAAGAACCACAGAAGCGCTTGCTGTGAGCGCAGAGATTTGGACCGCGAAAGCGAAAACAGCGGTCGATCACAAGCGCGAAGATTTGGCGCGCGCGGCTTTGCTGGCGCGCGAAAGCGAGCGCTTGCAAGTCGATGAAGCTAAGGCTGAGCTTGAAAAGCTTGCTAGCGAAATTGGCGAGATAAAGACCGCAATTGCCGAGTTGGAGGCGAAGCGCACCGATGTCACAGCGCGGAACGCCGAGAGGCAGCATGCAAACACACAAACGCCGTCGCCGCAAACGCCCAAATATAACCGGGCGGCAAAGACAATGGATCGGATTGACGCGCTTGATCGCCGCACAAGCTTTGCCAGTGATGTCAGCGCCATTGATGCGCAGATCCCAGCGCCTTCAGCGGATAGCGCCATTGAGGCTGAGCTTTCAGCGATGAAAAAGCCTGCCACGAAACGAACACGTAAGCAGGCGGAATAGCCCGCAGGTCCGAGCGACGCTTATTTAATTCGTGCTCTGAATTGCAGTTGGAACGACGGATTGGTCGCGCCAAATGCCATGGTCCCCTGAGGACGGAAACAGATGTACGTCACGGTCTCGACACAGCCGTTCGCTGGATTGTGGTTGCAATCGCCGAAATCCTGCGGCTCAATCGCAGAAGACGAAAACGCCACATCGCCATTGGGATTGAGCGAGAGGCTGGAATCGCGCGGATCAAACAGCACCCGCGCTGTCCCGGCAGCAGAGCCGTTGGCATCGCCGTTAAAGAACTCCACTTCCGATGGAAGCGCATCGACTACGAACACTCCGTTCGCATGGCACACAGGCCCCAAAAAAGCTGTCGGAGTGAGTATCACAACATCCCGTCCGATTAGGCTAACAGGGTGAACTTGGTTAGGGATTTGCACGCAGCCCACTCAAGGGCACCTTCATACCCTTTGTCCGGCTGGTCAGATGAAACTGGCGGCACAATTCGCACCGGTAGGCGCGCAAAGTGATGTTCGCCTTTGCGGCTACATGCTCCGCCTCTTCGCGGCTCGCAAAGCGCTTTTTTCTGTTGCAGATGCCGGTGCGCGTTCTCATTCTCAGAGCGTTGTTCAAGCCGCCCGAGACGGAGCGCCTACTTGACCAATTCGACCTGTTCGAAATCAAGCTCAACCGGCGTAGCACGACCAAAGATCGAAACGCTGACCTTGACCTTGGCTTTATCGAAGTCGAGCTCTTCGACTACGCCATTGAAGCTCGCAAAAGGTCCGTCGAGCACTTTGACCTGATCGCCAATTTCGTAGTCGACATGGATATCTTGCTTGGGCGCAGCTTTGGCCTCTTCGACACCGCCGAAATACCGGGCGGCGTCTTTTTCGCTAATCGGTTGCGGCTTGTTGTTGTTTCCGAGGAAACCGGTCACTTTCGGTGTGTTCTTCACTAAGTGATAGATGTCATCATTCATCCGTAGCTTCGCTAGGACGTAACCCGGCATAAACTTGCGCTCGATCTGAACTTTTTTGCCGCGCTTGACTTCGGTCACGGTTTCAGTGGGAACTTCAATTTCCTCTACACCTTCGGACAGGCCAAGCCGGTCAGCTTCGGAAAGGATCGCTTCCTTCACTTTGTTTTCAAATCCGGAATAGGCGTGAATGATATACCAGCGAGCCATGGTCTGTTCCTGAAACTTTCAAATAATAGAGGTGTTTGGTGCCGGGCCTAGGCCAACTCTAGCAGCCAGCCGACAATCGCATTGAACGCGCTATCTATGCCAAGGAAAAACAGCGACAGGATCACCACGAGGATGAAGACAAAGATCGCCGTGCGGATCGTCTCTTCGCGCGTGGGCCAAACAACTTTGCTGGTCTCCGAGCGCACTTCATTGACGAATTGCGCTGGCGAAGTCTTGCGCTTCTTGGGTTCGGTTTTCTGTTCAGCCATGACAGGCGGGCCTTCGGTTGCGAATCTGTGACTGTGAGGTAGGGGGCCGCGCCGCCCCGAACAAGGTTCGGGAGGGGCAAAGCACAATACCAATGTCGGATTAACCGATGGAATAGAGCGAGCATCGCGCAATTGCAAGCGAGTGTTGCATTGTCGCCTAAGTCTTCTAGCCGCCTCTTCATTGGGGCTAGCCTTTCAAGGTTGCGCACATTAGCGTGTCGCCTTTCTTCCGAGCGCAGCACGCGATTTCGGGAACGGGACATTTAGGGGAATTCACGCATATGGCTGCACCAGACACTGATCCGGCGCTCGAACTGGTAACAAACATTGCCGATTTCATCTGGGGTGGATCGTGGGGTGACGAGCCAATCCTGACAATTGGCGGACAGCCCTTCCCACCTATGGCGATCATGTTGCTAGGCGGCGGATTGTTCATGATGTTCAAGCTGCGGTTCTATCCGATCCGCAAATTGGGTGCCGCAATTTCGGGCCTGTTCAAAAGCCGCAAGAGCGAAGGTGAAGGCGAAATCTCGCCATTCGCAGCCTTATCAACGGCTCTGTCTGGTCAAGTTGGCACAGGCAATCTCGCCGGCGTCGCATCTGCCATTGCTCTTGGCGGGCCAGGTGCGATTTTCTGGATGTGGATCACGGCTCTGATCGGGATGGCACTGGCCTTTGCGGAAGGATCGCTGGCGATCCGATTCCGTGAGAAGACGGCTGAAGGCTCCTATCGCGGTGGCCCGATGACTTACATCACAATGGGCCTAGGTCCGAAATGGGCATGGCTAGCGGTTGTGTTTTGTATCATGCTGCTGTTTTCGGCGTTGGTAACCGGCAATGCGATCCAAGCCAATGCGGTCGCTGATGGCCTCAAAGGCCTCTTCGGGATCACTGAAGTCATCGGCGGCGCGATTGTCGCCGTTGCTGTTTTCGTAGTGATTATCGGCGGCATCAAATCCATCGGAAGCGTCGCTGAGAAAGTCATTCCTTTCATGGCCGGCTTGTATATCGTGTTGGCACTGATTGTTCTGGCCATGAACGCTACTCTCATCCCAGACACGTTTGCTTCGATCTTCTATTACGCTTTTAATCCAAGCGCGGCAGCGGGCGGATTTGCTGGGGCTTTGATGATCCTTGCAATCCGCGCAGGTGTTGCCCGTGGCCTGTTTTCGAATGAGGCCGGACAAGGTTCAACGCCAATCGCTCACGCGGTGGCTCAGACTAATGATCCGCAGCAGCAAGGCCGCATGGCAATGCTTGGTACATTCATCGATACGATCGTGGTTTGCACCATGACAGCTCTGGTGATCTTAACTGTGCAAGGCAGCTTTGCCGTCGATCCGGACGCTGCCAATTCCGAAATGGTCACGTACTCTTGGCAAACAGGAATGGAGCCATTTGCGATGACAGCAGGATCATTTGGGACCGCCCTTCCGTTTGAAATCGGCGGTATCCCAATTGGAACGGTTCTGGTCAGCTTGGTTCTGATCTTGTTCGTCTTCACCACTTTGCTTACTTGGAGCTATTACGGTGAACGGGCGATCACCTTCCTTTACTCGCGTGTTCCCGGAACGACTGAGCGCGGTGAAAAAACACTGCATCTCGTTTGGCGATTGGCGTGGTGCGCGGTGATCGTCGCAGGCGCGAGTCAAAAGTCGGACTTTGTCTGGCGCTTAGGCGACATCGCTAATGCGGCCATGACGGTGCCAAACCTGTTGGCACTCTTACTGCTTTCTGGTGTTGTCTTGAAGCTTGCACAGGGCGTGAGAAACGCTGGCGAAACGCACGGCGAAGAGGCGCAAGGGGAGCCTGAAAAGAACTGAGGGCATACACATTACCGTTAAAGAGCGCCCGCGCCCAATTATAATGGGTTAGCGGGCGCTTTTGTTTTCAGCTGCTCAGCCGCGGCCAAAGATCCGCTCAAGCAGGCTTGGCTTATGCATCGATTGGATAGGGCCGTAAGCGATGGCGCGCATGTAAGGATCGCGAACCGGGCGTGGGCTACTCCAAGCGTCTGGGCCCGATGTGCGGAACGAATATTGTGTCATGTCAGTCCTTCCAAATGTGAATCAGCGATTCTCTTTCCGTTGGACGATGATTTGCCACGCTTCGTCTGGCACAAAGCTGAGCGCCGCCGTTAGCTGACGTTCAGTTTCTCACGATTTCTGTAATTGCTCAGACAACCTAAGGCGCTGTCATAAGGCTAAATGGCAGGGGCACAGAGACTCGAACTCTGGACCTTCGGTTTTGGAGACCGACGCTCTACCAACTGAGCTACGCCCCTGCACGAGAGCGGAGCCTCTATCTGAGCCTCGTGCGATAGGCAATATGCGATATCGAAATAGCATCTTTCCATGCTGGTCCCGACGTCTTTGGCTGTTACAAGCGAGTTTATGCATTCGCCATTCCGCACCGTGATTCCGGTTGAAACTCTGCTGCTTGCCTATCGGAGCGGGATTTTTCCGATGGCGGATAACCGTGAGGATCAAGAGGTTTTCTGGGTTGAGCCGCGCGACCGTGCGATTTTTCCGCTGGATGGCCTGCATGTCTCCAAATCGTTACGCAAAATGATCCGGCAAGATCGTTATTTTGTGACGCTCAACCAAGCGTTTGAGCCGGTGATCCGCGCTTGTGCCGCCCCTCGACCGGGCCATCCAGAAAGTTGGATCAGCGATCGGATCGTTGAAACTTACTGCCAGCTTCACCGCGCAGGACATGCCCATTCGGTCGAATGTTGGAGGCAGAAAGACGATCAACGCGAGCTCGTTGGCGGCCTGTACGGGGTCTCATTCGATCGAGTGTTTTGTGGCGAGAGCATGTTTTCAAACGCTGACAATGCAAGCAAAGTAGCCCTAGTCTGGCTGGTCGCGATGATGCGCAAAGCGGAATTCAGACTGCTCGATTGCCAGTTTATGACCGACCATTTAGCGTCGATGGGGGCGATAGAGATGCCGCAAAGCGCCTATCTGAAACTAGTCGATAAAGCGCGAGGAAAAACCCGTTTCAGCTTAGCGCAGGCCTATTCGCATTTTGTCGAAACGCCGGATCAACCAGCCTCGTCTGTATCCTCATCATCCGCGGTTTCGCGCTCAGGAAGCGCTTCTTCGCCGGGAAAACGCATCGCGCAGTCCTTCACCCAAACATCGTAGACTGGGTGCTCGACCACGTTGCGGCTTGGCGATTCTTTGAACAGCCAACCGGAAAAAACACGTGAGTGATTGCTGTCACCGCGCTCAAGCACGTCAACTTGAACAAATGCGCCGGTTTCTTGCGGTATTTCCCAAGGGGCCGTGCGTTCGCACGCTGCGAGCGTGAGGATAACCCTGTCAGACTCAACCGATTCGCCGGGGCTCAACTCAAAATCTTCGCTTTTGTTGTTGCGCTTATTGAGCAAGCCAATTGTCGCAACGCGCTCTGCCATTGGCGTCGCACCGGTGTCGTCTACTTCTATCGCCAGTTCAGCGCTCTGAGCGCCTTCTGCGTCATCCCCTGCGTTCTCGATCTCGGGTTCAGCATCGAGCGGCACTTCGACAGTGTCTGGCTCTTCTGTTGCTGTATCGCATGCGCTCAACGCCAATGCGCTCGCTAACAGGCCTGCTGATAGGAAGGTAAGCCGCATTGGGTTAGCCTTCTGGCGACCACGCTTCGTAATCGCCATCTGCGCGTGCGCGCTTGCCGCCGCGTTCTAGCGCGCCTTGAGGACGATAAGCCTGATTGGTGCCCGTCGCATTGGGCGTGTAGTCAGCTTCCCAAACCTTAGAAGGTGGCAAAAAGCTCTCTGGCACGTCGTCAAATGCACCATGCAACCAACCGTGCCATTCCGAAGGCACCTTGCTCGCATCATTCGCGCCGATATAAACGACCCAGCGCTTTTCTTTTTGGGTGTAAGAGCCAGTATTGGTCCCGGTGTTGCCGAAACCCTTATTTGCAGCGCGGTAATATTTGTTGCCAGCCGCATCCGTGCCGATGTGCTCAGCGCCGGCGCGCGCAGCCCACAAATGCGTGCCAAAGGTCGCGCCATCCCACCAGGTGAAGAGTTTTCCTAGGAATCCCATGGGCAAAGCGGTTAGCCGATTAGTTCCTCACCGCCAAGCCACAACCGACTACGGAATTTCCCATGAGACCGGGTCACCGGGTTCTATCCCCAGTTCAGCCGCGCGCCCGCCACGAATTTCGAGGACGCCAATAGCTAAGCCGGTCGAGTTTACACTTGGCCGCTCCTGATAGGGCACACCCTTGCCGATGTTTAGGATCTTGCTGTCTGGTCCTATAAAGATGATGTCCAATTCCAGCGGCGTATTCTTCATCCAAAAACTCAACTGAGCCGCGTCTCGATAGGGGAAAAGCATCCCTTCGTAATCGCCCAGCTGCGTGCGGAACATCAGACCTTTCTGCTGTTCTTGCGGTGACGCGGCCAATTCCGATGCAAAAGTGATCGGCTTGCCATCAACGTCCACGGTCACATCAATGACTTTGAGGCCCGATTCTGGATGCGTCGCTGTCTCGCTGGGCGCTGTTTCAACCGTGCTGCTTTGCACGCTCTGCGCAGATTGTTGCGATGCGCTGCTGGTATCAGAGGGAGAACACGCGGCGAGCGCTACACCCGCTGCTACTGCGAGAAACTTTACCATGTCCCATTATCCTCCTCGTCGCGCTCGGCCTCTTCAGCCTCGATCAGCCACGCGTCAATCTCGTGTTCCTGCGATGCATCGAGGATGAACCGCACATCTGCGAAGTCATGACCTGCGCGAAGCATTGCGGCAATCTGTTTTTCTTTTGCCGCTCGCCGTGCATCTGACGCAAGGTCTTCAGACAGTTTTGTACCGAAAATCCCAAACCGACGCTTTTTGGCAAGCAAGATCGCCGCGCGTCGCCCCTCTGCCTCGCTTGGCGCGTGATCATGGCGGACATTGTCGTCGACACCCGCTGCCCAAAGCGCTTGTTCGACCCGCCTTTTTCCATAACCGCGCCCTGTCAGATCGCGGCTGCGGGCGCGGGCATAGGCGGCATCGTCGACATAGCCCAACTCAATCAAACGCTCGACAAGCGCTCTAACATCCAGATCAACCGCTCGCCCATCTTGATCCTCTGCGACACCGCGTTCGCGGATCTTGCGCGCAAGATAACCTTCCAATTTCGCACCAGTTGTAGAGAAGCGGGCGGCATAGGCGAGCGCCAGATCGCGCAAGGTGGTATCGTCGAGCGGACGCGACTTTCTTGAGCCAGCGCGCTTCTTGCGGGTCTTAGAAGCCCCGCCCCTATCGTTACCGAAGGGTGACAATTTCCTGTCGGTTGAAACCATTTCGCCTTATTCGTGCCACAGTCCTTATCAAATGGGAAAAAATTAAGTTACCGCATTAAGCTTATTCGCGGTATTCAAGATTGGAAAGGGCGCTAGTTGAGGCGCCGCAAGTTACGGGTATCGCGAGAGAAAATGACCGACGCCGCTTTGAAGCCGACGCCGAACGATTGCGATTTACCGCGCATTCGCGCTCAGTTTTCGACCTTCAACGAGGCGATTGACTACGCAGCGCGCAGCAAAAAAGGTCTTAATTTTCACGATATGCGTGGAGAGCTCGCAAGAGTATATCCTTACACCGAGATGCGCGAAGATGCCCAAGTGATGGCGCGCCGCCTTCTCGCTTACGGGATCAAACCGCAAGACCGTGTGGCGTTGATTGCGGAAACGAGCGCGGAATTCGCTGCTTTGTTCTGCGGTTGTATTTATGCGGGCGCATGGCCAGTGCCCTTGCCTCTACCAACCACATTTGGCGGCAAGGAAAGCTACATCGAACAGCTTGCTGTGCAACTGCAAAGCTCTGATCCGGCTGTCCTGATATATCCTGAAGAAATCGCCGAAATGGCGAATGCCGCAGCCGCGAAACAGGGCTGTGCCGGAGAAAGCTGGCAGGATTTTGCAACCCGCGACGCGCCGGAAAGTGATCTGCCTGAAGCAAGCCCAGATGACATTTGCTATTTGCAGTATTCCAGCGGCTCAACACGTTTCCCAACCGGCGTTGCGGTGACGCACAAAGCTCTGCTGCACAATCTCTATGGCCATTCAACTTGCATGAATCTGGGCGAGAATGACCGCTGCATCAGTTGGCTGCCATGGTATCATGACATGGGTCTGGTCGGGTGTTTCTTATCGCTGATCGCTAATCAGGTTTCCGCTGACTATTTGAAACCCGACGCTTTTGCACGCCGTCCGCTGGCATGGCTGGACATGATTAGCCGTAACGAAGGCAACACGCTCTCTTACTCGCCGACCTTTGGATATGACATCTGCGCAAGGCGGATTTCGAGCCAAAGCAATGTTGAAGAACGCTTTGACCTGTCGCGCTGGCGGGTTGCGGGCAATGGCGCGGATATGATCCGCCCGGACGTCATGCAGAACTTCGTCAATGCTTTTGCAGGTGCCGGATTCAGCGCCAGCGCCTTTACTCCCTCTTATGGATTGGCCGAAGCCGTGCTTGCGGTGACGGTTATGCCACCGGGTGAAGGCATCCGGGTTGAACTGGTTGAAGAGGAGCGTTTGTCCGGTACTCCCCGCAACTTGTCCCGCCCAGCGCGCTACCGAGCGATTGTCAATTGCGGCAAGACGCTGCCTGACATGGAAGTGCAGATCCGCGATGAGAACGGAAATGCGCGCAGCGATCACCAGATTGGCACCGTGTGGTGTCGCGGCCCTAGCGTGATGCACTCCTATTTCCGCAACGAGCAAGCAACCGAGGATTGTCTGGTCCCCGACCAAGATGGGAATGCGTGGCTCGATACAGGCGACATGGGCTACACCGCCGATGGTTATCTGTTCATTGTCGGTCGCGCGAAAGACATGATCATCATCAATGGCAAAAACCATTGGCCGCAGGATATTGAATGGGCGGTCGAGCAATTGCCCGGCTTCAACCACGGAGACATTGCGGCCTTTGCGATTGAGATGGACAATGGCGAAGAAGCGCCAGCCGTGCTGGTCCATTGCCGCGTTTCTGATCCGGATGAACGCGTGAAACTTCGCGAGGAAATCGCAGATAAGGTCCGCTCTGTCACCGGAATGAGCTGTGTGGTTGAGCTGGTGCCACCGCGCACCTTGCCGCGCACATCATCTGGCAAGCTGAGCCGCGCTAAGGCGAAGAAGCTTTACCTCTCCGGCGAGATCGTCCCGCTCGAAATCGCGGCTTAGTTCAACCCATCTTCCTGTTTGGCGATCACGCACTTGCCCTGGCGCAAACGATAGACATTGGGTGATATGCAGGCTGAGGAATCTTGGCAGATATCAAACGACAAAATTGAGTAGAGATCCTCGCCTATCTGCTGATGCAGTGGAAGCGACTCAGATTCCTTCAAACTTTCCTGAATCCAAGCCCGCTGACCCGAATTGCGCACTAGCAGACGCAAGCTATCTTTACTGGCTGTAGTCGGTTCAGCTTTTAATAGGCGAATTAATCGAGCTTTCTCCGCATCACATTGCGATATTGGTCGGGTGTGGCAAATTCCGAACACGCCATGGAGAGAAATTGATACGAGCCCATCACTGTCGTCGGGTTGAGCAACATTCAACTGCAACGGATCGTCGTGCGTAGGGGAGATGGTTTCATTGGGCAAAGCAGCGCGAACTTCCGGTAGAAACCGCTCAGCAAAAGCCTGAGCGTCCGCATCAGTTTGCGCCATTGCTGGTGGTGTAAAAACGCCGACTAACCCGAACCCTGCCAAGATCAACAGCCAACGCATATCTCTATTCTCCAACCACACCCCACTGCGCGCGCAGAGGTCCAATGCCGCGCCGCACGGTCGCACTTACACCGCGTTTCCCGAGAATTTCAGCGGCCCGCGAGCAATCTTCTGCGTTTCCAACCAGCACAATCGGCAACTCAAACCGTTTAGAAGCCCATTCGATCGTGCTGAGTGCCGAAGCCCCCGCTGGCGTAGGGCCATCTTCGTCAAAGCCGATCTCCTGCGGCAAGTCACCCAAAGGCGGTATCAATTCGATCGCCCAATTGGGCTCCGTCGCGGCAATGCGCTCCTCTAGCGTGCGATAAGCCATCAACGTTGCCCCTTCGAGCGGCTTTGCTCGAACGGTTGCACGGCGACGTTGGCGGTCGACCGTCACTTCGTCTTCTGACACGCCCGCGATCAACGACAGACGGATTGCCAGCGATTGCGCAGCACGCTCGTTGGCGGCATTGATATCTTCTTGTTCGCTGGCTGCGGACAATTGCGCCCGCTCTGCAGCAGAAGGATCGCGCGCAACTTTGATTTGAGTCACATTGAAATCAAACTCGCGCCCCAACCGAGCTTGAAGAGAGCGGCTCAAGTCCTTTTCAACATCCGCTTCGTTGCGAAGGTTGGAGGTAAACACCGATGCACCAACTGTGATCGGCTGCGCGCGGAAATCGACAACCAAATTGTCGATCGCCGAGTCTTTCTCAAATGCTTCTTCTATCTCTCCCCGGATCACCCCTTGCGCGGTTGCCTCCCATGCAATTTGCTGGAGCGCGAATGCCAGTGGGATGGCTAAGCCAACAAAAACAGCGATAATGGCAAAATTCTGAAACTGCGTTTGGCGCGCGCTCAAACTGGTGCGGAAACCATAAATACGCGCGAGCGCAAAGGCGGTGAGCGCAATCGTGATCAAGTTGGTGAAATACAGCAGCAGGGCGCCCGAAAACGCTGTCCAATTGAACGTCGCCAAGCCAAACCCGACCACAGCCAGTGGTGGCATCAAAGCGGTAGCAATCGCAACGCCAACAATCGCGCCAGCTCGACCGCGGATCATCGCATAAGCGCCCGCTAGTCCTGAGAAAAGCGCGACCAAGAGGTCAAAAAGGGTTGGTCTTGTGCGGGCCGCAATCTCGGGCGTTAAGTCTTGAACCGGCGACAAGAAGACAATCAAAGCGCATAGGAATATCGCCATAACGCTCCCCCAAGCGAGCGAGCGTACGGAATGCTTGAGCCAATTGTAGTCGCCAATCGACAAAGCAAAACCCAGGCCCATAATTGGCCCCATGAGCGGCGACAAAAGCATCGCGCCGATCACAACGGCGGTCGAAGATTGCAGCAAGCCAATTACAGCGATCCCGGCGCTCATCGCGGTCATAAACAAATAATGCTCAGACAAAGCGCAATCATCGCGGCGTTTGTCGATCACCTCGTTGTGATCGACCGCACCGATCACATCATCGCGCCACCATCCGCGAAATGTAGCAATCACGCGCTTGAACCCGAAACCACTCATGGTCGCGGCGGCAATCGCCTCGCTTGCGCTGTCAACTTTGCCGAAAACGGCTGGTGTCTCACGCTTCTCCTGAGACTTTTTGTCGTCCGGATTCGTCACTTTGCCCCCTCTTTCTCAGAATGTTAGAAGCAATCTCAGCCAAACAAAAGCGCCAATGGAACGATTGGCGCGCAAAATCATGGACGCGAGCGTTGGAAACAGGCAATCTTGAAACATGTGTTTTAGAGCACTAATACAGTATTAGAAATTCGAAAGCCGCATGCTCTTTCAATGGGCTGCACGACGATCAGGGAGCCGCCAAGCGTATGAGCACCGAAACCAAACTCGCCACCGCAACCAAAGACGCGACAGATTTCAAATTGACGCCGCCTGATCCGGTGCCTGTAGTTGAGACGGAGAAAGCCGCTGGGCTGGTCCCGGTTTCCGCCGACGAGAAATCAAAGTTGGATTTGAAGGTCGACAGTTTCGTAGCAGAGCTGGTCGCCGAAGATTCCAACTCACCCGCTTTTGGCGAAAAGGTAGATCAGATCACGCGCATGGGTCAGGAACAGATCCGCGCGGCCGCTGCGCACTCGAACCGCTTCCTCGATCGCCCAGTGCGCGCGATGGATGCCGACAGCAGCGTTGGCGGCGATCTTGCTGAACTGCGTCGCACAGTTGAGGACCTAGATCCGGGCCGCAAAGGTAAGCTGCTTGCGCCGCGAAAACTCTTCGGATTGATCCCGTTCGGCAACAAGTTGAAGAACTATTTTGACAGCTACACCTCGGCGCAAGGGCATATCCAAGCGATCTTGGCACGGCTCGATTCCGGCAAGAAAGAACTCCATCTGGACAACGCCGCTATCGACACAGAGCGGCAAAAGCTTTGGGAAGCGATGGGCGAGCTTGAGCAGATGATCCATATCGCCAAGGCGCTGGATGGGAAGCTTGAAGCTAAGGCGCTTGAGCTCGATTCTTCAGATCCGGAGAAAGCCAAGGCACTGCGTGAAAGCGCGTTGTTCTATGTTCGCCAGCGCACGCAAGACCTGCTCACCCAAATGGCGGTCAGCGTCCAAGGCTATCTCGCGCTTGATCTGGTCAAGAAAAACAATGTTGAGCTGGTCAAAGGCGTTGACCGGGCCTCCACAACAACGGTCGGCGCCTTACGCACCGCTGTGACGGTTGCACAGGCGATGACCAATCAGAAACTGGTTCTGCAACAGATCACATCGCTTAACCAAACTACCAGCGACATCATCGATTCCACGAGCACGCTCCTGCGTGAGCAGACTGGGCAAATCCATGAGCAAGCTGCTGCATCAACAATCCCGCTAGAAACTCTCCAACGCGCGTTCCAGAACATCTATGACACAATGGATGAGGTCGACGAATTCAAGGTTCGCGCGCTCGACAGCATGAAGCAGACCGTGACGGTACTGTCTGATGAAGTTGAGAAGTCCAAAGGCTATATCGCTCGGTCCGAAGGTCAGGCGCAAGCGCAATCAAAAGTCGCGTCGGACACGTCGCTGCTTGCCTTGGACAAGTAAGGCGAACGCATGGCCGACAGTACCCGTGAATCCGATCACATCCTAAGCTCTGCGAGCCAATCGCTCAGCACACAGCGCGCCGGTGGCACGCATCGCCCCGGCGATTCTATTGGCGTGGGTT
>CAZOLE010000017.1:0-13672 GCA_964580445.1 uncultured Porphyrobacter sp. | reverse complement strand
CGCTCTACTCCGCGGGTCCGGGCCTGCGCGGTCGGCTGGGCCGGCTTGATTGGGAAGTCGAAAGCGCCTTCCCTCTTGGCGGCAGCGGCGAGCGTAGCGATCCAGATGGCCCGCAGATCAATGTGCGCACAGGCGTGCGGTTTTAGACATACCGCTTCGGAAACGAATTGTTGTTGTCGCGATCCACGTTGAACGAAAATCCTTTCGGATCAATGTGAAGAACGCGACATTTCGCGCCTCCGACTATTCCGTTGCGCTTGTTCCTCTCAGTGTTAAGGGCGACATAAGGTGCGCCTAGGCTTGGCCTCTCCATTTCTCACCCCTTCACCCAAATTCGTAGTCGAACCCGCTCTCACCCGCTTTCACCTCGATCCGAGTAATTTCGAGGCCGTCCATCTGCTTCTCAAGGAGTTGTACCGACATTTCGGGCAGCATCGTGTTCGTCAGAATGTTGTCGATCATCCGGCCACCGGAATCGGCATCGTTGCAGCGCGAGACGATCAGGTCGATTACGTCCTGACCATAGGCCAATTCGATTTTATGATTGCCCGCGATCCGTTTTCTGATCTTGTTCAATTGCAAGTCGACAATCTTGCCGAGCATTTCCTTGCTCAGCGGGAAATAGGCTTGTTGAACGGTGCGACCGATCAATGCTGGCGGGAAGACCTTGAGCAATTCAGGCCGCAAAGCGTCCGCCATCGCTTCGGGTTCGGGCGCCAGTTCTGGGTCCGCAGCCATATCCATGATGAGGTCGGTGCCGACATTGCTGGTGAGCAGGATCAGCGTGTTTTTAAAGTCGATGTAACGACCCTCGGCATCGTTCATGAAGCCTTTGTCGAACACCTGGAAAAACATCTCATGGACGTCCGGGTGCGCTTTTTCGATCTCATCCAATAGGACGACCGAATAGGGTCGCCGCCGTACCGCTTCGGTCAGCACGCCGCCTTGGCCATAGCCGACATAGCCCGCCGGGGCGCCTTTGAGCGTGGAGACAGTGTGCGCTTCCTGAAACTCGCTCATATTGATCGTGATCATGCTTTCCTCGCCTGCGAAAAGCAGTTCGGACAGCACCACAGCAGTTTCGGTTTTGCCCACACCGGACGGGCCGCACAGCATGAAGACACCCACTGGCTTGTTGGGATTGTCGAGCTTGGCGCGGCTGGTTTGAATGCGTTTGGCAATCGCATCCATCGAATGATCCTGACCGATCACGCGGGATTTCATCCGCTCGGCCAGATCAAGCGTGGATTGGATCTCATCTTTGACCATGCGGCCCACAGGGATACCAGTCCAATCCGCCACGACCGCCGACACGGCATCGGCATCGACCACGCCGAACACCATCGGATCATCGGCTTGCGCCTCGGCTAGTGCGTCAAGCGCAGAGGCAAGCGCTGCTTGAGCCTCCTCTTCATTGAGCGCGGCAGGCGTTTCCTGCCCCTCTTGCGCGGGTGCTGCTTCGGCGTCGGCACCCTCATCGGCTTCGCATTCGGGCGCATCACCAGCGCCCCGCGCGGCGGTCAAAGCGGCGCGCGCTTCAACGACTTTGCTCAAAGCCTCTTTCTCGCCGTTCCACTTGGCCTCTGCCTCTTCCAAAGCGGTTTTGGCCTCTTCGATCTCCGCGACGATTTTCTCGTGGCGATCATCCGAGCGATATTGCGCGCCCCGTTCGCGCTCGACCACTTCGCGTTCCACCTCGAGCAGTTCGAGCTTACGCGCCCGATCTTCAACCCGTGCTGGGGTCGCATGTTGAGACACCGCGACCCGCGCGGCGGCTGTGTCGAGCAGACTCACCGCTTTGTCCGGCAATTGGCGCGCAGGCACATAACGCTGTGACAAAGTAACGGCTGCATCGACCGCTTCGTCGAGCACAACGATTTCGTGATGGTTCTCCATCATCGGCGCAATTGAGCGGATCATCAAGATCGCTTTTTCGCGGTCCGGTTCACCAATATCGACCGTTTGGAAGCGCCGGGTCAAAGCGGGGTCTTTCTCGAAATATTGGCGATATTCGGCATAGGTTGTCGCGCCAATTGTGCGCAGATTTCCGCGCGCAAGGGCTGGCTTCAATAGGTTCGCGGCATCGCCCGTCCCCGCCTGACCACCTGCCCCGACCAGAGTATGAATTTCATCAATGAACAAGATGATCGGTGTGGCGGACCCTTCAACCTCGTCAATCACCGCGCGCAGGCGTTTTTCGAATTCGCCCTTCACGCTTGCGCCCGCTTGCATCATCCCGATATCGAGCGAGCGCAATGTCACGCCCTGCATCGATGGCGGCACGTCGCCTTCGGCAATACGCTTGGCAAAGCCTTCGACAACCGCGGTTTTGCCCACGCCGGCTTCGCCGACAAGGATCGGGTTGTTCTGACGTCGCCGCAGCAGGATATCGACAATTTGACGCACTTCGGCATCGCGCCCGATAATAGTCTCAATCTTCCCATCCCGCGCTTGTTGTGTGAGGTCGGTTGAGAACTGTTCAAGCGCGCTGCCCTCGCCGCCCGGCACCCCGCCGGCACCCGGATCTCCTCCAGCACTCGCATCGGCAGGCGCGGCGGATACTTGGGTTGTCTCTGTCGAACCTTTGGTCAACCCTTCAAAATCGCTCGCCAATCGGTTGGCGTCGATCTTGCGGAACTCCATCGAGATATTCTGGAGCGCATTGGTCAGGGTCTGCGTCTTCAGCATCCCATACAGCAGATGCCCGGTGCGCACTTTCGCCGCCCCAAACTGCAAGGACGCATAAAGCCAGCCCTTCTCAATCGCCTCCTCGATCTGAGGTGAAAAATCCGAAATTGCGCTCGCCCCGCGGGGCAGAGCATCAAGCGCCGCGACCATATCGCGAGACAATTGCGTGTCGTCGATGTTGAACCCAGTGCGGATCGCCGCGAGATCATTCTGCGCGTCCTGAACCAGCAAATGCAGCCAATGGACAAGCTCAACATACGGGTTCCCGCGCATCTTACAAAAGCCCGTAGCGCTCTCGATCGCTTTCAAAGCGGTGGGATTGAGGCGCCCAAACAGCGCGGAACGGCTAATCTCTGACATCGCAAACTTACCCCCATTAACAAACGTCTTTTACAGACGGACGCCGCCGCCAAAATTCATTGACGAACGTCGCAAGTGCACATCTTCTCGTAAATCATCATTCGCAGCTCTTTCGGGGTCATTGCCGACCCACGAAGACCACCCCAGCCGCGACTGACCATCAAGCCGCGTTGGTGCGACCTTGGACTGCGGCAAGCACAAAGTAATGCTCCATTCCAAATGCGACGGCGCAAGTGCGTTGAGTGCATGGGCCGCGATATGGAACATCGCTCCGTTAGGCTGGAGCTGGCGAAATTCATTGAGGTTGCGCGCGGTAATCCGCACCTCGAAATTGTCCGTCACAAGGTAGACACGCGCGCCCACCAATGCCTCACCCAACGCGCAATGCTGCATACCCAGCCGCGTCTGGTCGGCAGGCTCAATGTTCCGACGCACTGGATAAAATTCGCGCAATTCAACCGGAAGCCCGAGCAAATGTTTCAACCCGCCTTCAATCGCGCCCGCACTGCGTTTTGAGCTGAACAATGCCGCATAGTGAAGCCGCGCGACGGAAGGGAATGGGTTGTCATCGTCCGAACCCTCGGTCGCGCCGGTGAGTTGATCGACATATCGCGCAAACTGATCATGCTCTGGACGGTCGGCTTGCACCGCTGGCTGTGAAACTGCCCAAGACCGGTAAAACAATTGCAGAAACCGCCCGGTGAGCATGTCGAGAAAATCGCCAAACGGGCGCGACTTCGCATATTTGCGTTCGTAAGAGGCAAACTCGGTGAAATGCAGCGGTAGCGGTGACATCGGGCCGGTTAGCCCAAGCCAATAACCTCCCGCTTCAGCCCGACCTTCTTTTAGCTCAAGCTCACCCAATGTCGCCGCAGGGAAATGCGTGTGCGGAATTTGCTTGAGGCGAACAATATCCTGCTCAGGCAGCTTGCTTCGCCCGACAGGCGGCTTATTCATCGCCCGCGCAGCTAGACCTCGCACCAGCGCGAAGAACCCAAATCGCTTGGGTTTCTCAGACGCCTTCTGAGCGAAGTCTAGATAGGCTCGCGTCTGCCGATCCTCGGTGGCCATGCGGCGACCTCCCCTTGAAGTCTGGTGCGAAAATGGGTTTCCGTGAACGAATTCACAGAGACGAAACCGCTCAAAAAGCGGTCGAGTACTGCGGTGAACAGGAACAACCGTGCCTGATCAAACGCGGCATCGTCCAACTCAACTTGAATTTTCAAACCGCGCGCGAGTGCCATGCGGCCAAGTCCGGGAACGCGGCGTGTCACATGATCACTTTCTATAGAGGTGATCCCATCAATTTGAGAGCGCATCGCCGGATCATCGGGCCGCCCGTACAACGCAAGGTGATTGCGAAGCAAAGCACCATCGCGGCCTGCTTCACCCACTAACGTCGCGTAGTTAGGCGTGAGGTGCCCGATCACTCGCCAAGCAGCATCACCAATTCCCATGGGCGGCAGAGGAGCGCTTGGTGCACGCACAACTTTGATCGAACGCGCGGGCACACCGGGGGCAGAGAGGTGACTGTCACCGCCAAACTTAAGGCTCATCGGCAATTCACGGTTCGTCACCAAAGCGCGTAAGGCGATGTCGTGAATATCGTTGAGCCGTTCGGGATCACCGGGGCTGGTCAGTGTGATGAAGCTGTCCGTTCCGATATAATCCTCGCGCTTCTTCTGCTTGCGCTCTTTGCGCGACAGACGACGCATGCGGATTCTGGTCGTATAGAACAGTGCCGAGCGGTAATCGTAGAGTAGCGAACCGAAAGCATAGAGCGGCGCAACTTCGCGCGGGTCCTGATTGTCGCGGTCAAAGGCCTGGACTTTGAGTAGGCGATAAACTTCAAAATCGAGCGGGCCATCGCGGTCCGCCACAACCTTAAACTCATGCTCGGTCTCGCCGTAAGTGATGCGCGACAACTGCTTTTCAAACAGGTTGATAGCGGGCGTTGCAAAGAGCTTGAAATTGCGTTCACTGACCGATTGCACGAGCATGTCTGATGATCGTGAAAACAGGATCGTGACTTCGATTGCCTTCTTCGACAGTGCGAGCGCCTTCTTGAGGCCGCGCAATTTCACAAAGCGAAATCGCTCTGGGCACGCGAAGTATTCGGTCAAAGTTCGATAGGCAGCGAGCGTGCGGCCATCGTCCGGCAACAGCCCACAATCCTCTCCGAACCCATGCTGTATAGGCGTGTCGAGTACCGCAAAATCCTTGTTCGCTGCGTCCAGAGGCCGCGCGACCACCGCAATCGCTTCACCGACAATCTGGCGGTAGAGTTCATTGGGAACGCCTTCTCCGCCGTCGAGATAGACGTCTAATTCATCCGCTTCGATCGCTGACAGGTCGAGCCCATCTTGCGGCTCAAGTCGCAACGTCAACGCGGCTTGTGCAGAAACACCAGCGCGCGCTGCATGCTCCGCTGCGCCCGCGCGGCTTCCTACATAGTCGGCGGCGGTCAGCCGAAGCGGCCACAACGTCACCTCGTGCCCGGTTTCGAAATGCACTGGCGTGTTCGTATTGCCCGGCGGCTCCGCTGTAAGCTGTGTGCGACGTGGAACCTTGTGTCCGGTGAGTAACCCGGGGTCGCCAGGGGTGGGATCGATGGCAGCGATGCAGATCGAGGGTGTTGGCGCGAGGTAATGCGGTTGCACCGCTTGCAGCAAATGCTGCGTAAATTCCGGAAACTGATCGTTGATCTTGAGGTGAACGCGACTGGAAAGAAACGCCACACCTTCAAGCAGCCGTTCGACATAAGGGTCCCGGTCGGTGCTGTTGAGCCCCAGACGGGTCGCTACTGTCTCATGCGTTTCGGCAAATTCAACTGAGCGAGCGCGCAGATATTCGAGCTCGGACTCGTAAAAATCGATTAGGCGCGGGTCCATTACTCGCGCACCTCAACGGACAGGCTTTCCAGATCAATGTCGGTTTTGAGCCGGATTGGCATCATTTGTGGACCGCCGAGAATCTCACCTTCGATAACGAAGCTTACGGTGCCCGGATTGTCTCCGCGTCCGCGCGGCTCTACGCGCAAAGTGCGCGGATCTAACCGCGGTTCAAACCGCCGGATGGCACCGCGAATAGCGCGCGCTTGTTCGCGTTCGGATGCGACGCCAGACGTTCGCCCAGCGAAGTCACGCACACCAAAATTAAGCACCGACTCTTTCACGCGTGGATAGCCTTCAATATCTTGCGCAGACTCGAACGAGATTGTGTTTAACAGCCAAGCAAGGTCGCGCCGGATCGAGGCTCGCAATGATTTCTCCGTAAACCGCTCGACATTCGCAACAGCGAAGTTGCGAAAGTCCTCGCGCGCCACAGTGGGCAGATCATTTTCTGCGGAGAGGCCGCCAAAATCATTGCCCGACACGAGCTTGTCGAACAGAGTCGGAGTAAGGCGGACTTTAGCCGGCATGGTCAGTTGGTCTGAAACTCGATCTTCTGTAGAGCCTGCAACGGCATCTCACTTTCATCAGAGAAGACGAACATGCGGTGCCCCAAATAGTGGCCGCTTTCCTCATCACCGACCCAATGCGTGGCCGCGCCGCGGACGATTGCGTCATCATCGGAATTTT
The DNA here is from genome assembly GCA_964580445.1 of uncultured Porphyrobacter sp. GTDB lineage: Bacteria > Pseudomonadota > Alphaproteobacteria > Sphingomonadales > Sphingomonadaceae > Erythrobacter. Next base: position 7,043 of record CAZOLE010000017.1, on the reverse strand, counting down.
CGCTTCCTGGATAGCGTGCCGGGATGAACCCAGCAACACGTGCGCCTTGGACCATGCCGAACTCGGCAGGTGTCCAGATTGTGTCTCGCAAATCGGCTGGCGGAGTAATGGTTATATCTTCGAGCGCAGCAAATGGAATGAGTCCATAGCGCCCTGCGATGATCGCTTCGGTCGCGGGGCCAATCCTCGGGTCCGCATCTGCAATCCAGTCAAATTGTGTGCCTTGGTCTGTGCTCCCCGCGCTGGTCGGGGCCGCGTCAAAAGCTTGGTCATACAAGTCGTCTGCGCGAGCATCATAACCACTCTGCCGCGCCTTTAGCGCGTCTGCGAGTGTGCTGCCCCAGTCGACTTTGGCCAGCATCGGTGCGGTTTCCTCGCCCGCGAACACCTTCGCGCGCAATTCTTCTGCATCCATGCATTGGTTATACGCCACGGCCAGCATGCGCGCTTCAGGGTCAAGCTTGGCAATTGTTTCCAACTGAGCCTTGGCGCGGTCATACTCACCTAGCAACGCGAAGATTTGGAAAAGGAACATGCGAATCGGGACATCTCCCGGATTCGCACGCACCTCTCCAATCAGCTGCTTGCGAGCGCCAGCGACATCACCGCCGGCGAGCAATTCATCAGCTTGTCCCATAAGGATCAGCGTAAGCGCGAAACGCGCTTAGCCTGCCTTGTTCAAGAGGACATCGAAGAACCCAGAAACCTGGCCCGTCGAATTGCCGTTTTCGTCGCGCTGGTCGTAGGTTTGCTTGATCTTCGCATAGGTCAGGCTACCGCTTTCATCAGCCATCGACGATGCCGAAAAGCTGTATGAATTCACGACGACGTTATCGAGCTCGTATTTAAGGAAATCGATCTTCTTGTCTTCGCCAACGTTCGCTTGGAAAGAGATTACGCCAGTCTTGATAACCTTGCCCGCCGCACATGCGTTGAACAGGGTGACCGAGGTCTTGTCGACTTCTTTGGTGAATGCGATGTCGCCCATATTTGCCTGACCCTTCGAAACTGTTTTCGAAGAGTTATTGTAAGACGACGAATTGAACGCCGTGAAGCTGAAACTGCTCAACTTAATTTCGTTCGTGTGACCTTCATCAGTCGATTCACCTTCAATGCCCTCGAGCTTGAGGAATACCGAGACTTCCATGTCGTTTCTCCGTTAATTCTGTTGAATTATTGACACCCAAGAAGGCTTATCCTTTTCCTTGGGGAAGTTGCGACACCATGCTGACGCTAACATCCATACCTTCCAACTGGTGGTGAGGTACGAATAGAAAACGACTCTTGTAGTAGCCCGGATTCTCAGGATCCGGTTCAACCGACACATCGGCACGCTTAAGAGGCAAACGCGCCTTTGTTTCTTCGCCAGCCGAATCAGGATCGGCCGTCACATATTGGTGAACCCAGTCGCTAAGTTCCGCCTGCAATTGCGGGCCTTCGCGACTTCCACCGACCCAGTCGCGCACCATGCATTTAAGATAATGCGCGAAACGGCAGCTGGCGAAAAGATAGGGTAAACGCGCTGCCAGTCGGGCATTCGCGGTTGCATTTGGATCATCATATTTGGCTGGCTTGTGGACCGTCTGCGCACCAATAAAGGTCGCATCGGTAGTACCCTTGCGGTGGATCAAAGGCATCAGACCAAGCTCAGAAAGCTCAGCTTCGCGCCGATCTGAAATCGCAACTTCGGTTGGGCATTTTTGATCCACGCCGCCTTCGTCTGTTTCAAAGGTGGCCATCGGCAAATCGCTGACCGTTCCGCCCGATTCTACGCCGCGGATACGCGTGCACCAACCATACTCGCGGAACGCAGCATTGATGCGAACGCCAAGCCCATAAGCGGAATTGATCCAAAGGTGCTTATCGTGCTCGCCCCCTGTCACTTCATCAAACTCGAACTCTTCGATCGGGTTGTCTTTGACTGTGAAAGTCTGACGACCAAGAATTCGCGGCATTGTAAGTGCAAGATACTTGCTGTCATCCGAAGAGCGGAACGAATTCCAAGCCTGATGCTCCGTTGTATCAAAACGGTTGGCGAGATCGCGTGGATCGGACACTTCGGTCCAGTCATCCATACCAATCAGGTTAGAATCAGCCGCCGCAATCATTGGAGCATGCGCAGCAGCACCAATGCGAGCCAGGCCTTTCATCACGTTGAGGTCTTTCGACGAGTGATCGAACTGAAGATCACAAACGAAAGCACCGTATGGCTGACCACCAAGCTGGCCAAACTCGTTCTCATAGACCTTCTTGAACAGCGGGCTTTGGTCCCATGCTGTTCCGCGATATTGTTTGAACATCGAAGACAGCTCTTTCTGGCTGATGTTCATAACGCGGATCTTCAGATCCTGACCGGTTTCGCTGCCTGACACGAGATAGTCGAGACCACGCCAAGCCGATTCAAGTTGTTGGAATTCGGGGTGATGCAGGATTGCATTCATCTGATCCGACATCTTGCGATCAATTTGTGCCACCATTGCATCAATGGTCGAGAACACATCGTCGCTCATCTTCACCGCACCAGACAAAGCCTGCTGCGCGAGCGTTTGAACCGCGGCTTCGATCTTGCCGGCGCTTTCGTCTGTGCGCGGTTTGAAGTCACGTTGAATCAGGTTGGCGAAATCATCAATTTCAATGGCTTCGGCGGCTTCTTGCGCCCCAGCCTTCGATGCATCTGTTGCCATTATTTTTCTCCGTCCATCTCTGAACGCACTCGCCCGTCGGACGGTGCGTGATATCGGTTCTTTTTACTCGGAGCTTGCTTCAGGCTCAGCTTCGGCCTTCGCCTCATCGGCTTTGGCTTCGCTCAACGCCTTAAGCAGCGCGGGATCCTGCATCACTTTCTCAAGTAGATCAGTGGCGTTTTGCTTGCCATCCATAAGGATCAAGAGATCATTCAACTGCTTACGCGCTTCGAGCAATTTCGCCAATTCAGGAACCGACTCGGCAACCTTGCCGGGCTCAAAATCTTCCATCTTGTTGAAGGTAAGATCAATGCCGATCTTGCCCTCACCTTCGATCTCATTGTCGACAAGGAAGCTAGAGCGCGGGGCAATTGCTTCCATCCGCTTGTCGAAATTGTCGACATCAAACTCGGTGAAATCGCGGTCTTTGAGCTCTTTTTTCGCAACCTCGCTCTTCCCCGAAAGGTCCGAGATCACGCCCATCACAAACGGGAGCTCAACCGATTTGCGAGCACCATAAGTCTCGACATCATAGGAAATGTGGACCCGCGGCTTGCGGTTGCGTCCTAGGAACTTCTGCCCAGAATCTGCCATTTAGTATTCCCCCGTAAACAACTGGCATTTGGCCATCATCAGCCAATCTACCAAAATCGAATCACTCGCGAACCCGGGGCTTTATTTTTTATTGCCCCATTCATCCCACATCCTGGCGTTCAATCAAAACACTTTCGGCTTCTTGAACGCTGCTAGGTGCAATATCTTCGAGGATTTCCAAGAAATCCTTGTTCACCCAGCCACGCAAACGTGCCAGCGATACTTTAACCGGATGCCCCGGCTCAGCACGTGCATAATATTGCTCAATCGCGTTGAGCGCCGTGATGACATCAGCGCGTGACCGCACCGCACCACCAAAGGCCTTACCGTCACCTGTACCGCCTGCATCTGGTAGCTCGCCGCCATCGCCATCGACGGCGCTTTCATCTGCGTCACCGCCACCCAGCCCGGACAGCTTGGCAAATGCCGTGCGCACCATCCCGAGGTAATCACGCGTAGTGCCAAAATCGGGAACTTCACCTTCACCCTTCTCTTTCAAGGCCGCTTCGATGCGGTCAATTGAAGAAGCGTAAGAATCGAGCATTTCGGATATTTCTTTTTTTCGATCATCGTCAAGTTGATCGAAAGCGGCCATCACGGCCGGATAGGATTCAGCCGCACCGCCCTGCTCATCGGCTTCCCAAAGCTGTCCACCGGTCACCTGAAAACGCTCTTCATTGATGACAGGCAATTCGTGCAACGGAATACCAAAGCCGCCACGATCCGCCAGATCTTCGCAGATCAAGGGGCGGCTGCTGTCTGAATAGTCGCTATCTTCGGAGAAAGGGTTGGGATTGAGAGTGTCCCAATGCTCTTCGAGTAGCGATGCTGCAAACTCCAAGCCGCGCTGAACCAGTTCGGGATCACGCAATGGAAAGCCGCAGCGCGCATAGGCAACAGCGAGATAGAGGTCCTTGGTCTTACCGCTTAGTTCTTCAATCGATTCGCGCAATTCGCGCCAATCGACTGATTCGGGACCAGACTCCCCCTCTTCGAGTTCTAGAACCCGAGCATCATATTTGAAGTTTTGATCGAAGGCATCGCGCAGCCGATCAAACTCAATGCTCTCGTCCATATCCTCCCCGCTCGGAGCATCGTCCGAGACAGGAGCCAACAGTTCTTCAAGTGATTTCACGCCTTTCCCCCGGTGCGTTGTTATGTGCCGATTAGTTCAATGGCACCGCAACGACCCGTTGGTTGGCCTTGTTCGAAGGTTTGATCTCAGGAACGCCTTCAATTGGACGCGAGCTGCCATAACCTTCTGAAACGAGCTGATCTTCGCCAAAACCGCCAGCGATAAGTGCGTCGCGAACTGCCGCAGCGCGTTCTTGCGAAAGCTCCACATTGCGTGGTTCACGCCCCGTCCGACTGGCATGGCCTTCCAGACGCAGCTTCATCGTTACGCCTTGATCCTTTGCCTGCTTGTTCACTTCAAGCAGGTTGGCGATTTCCTTTTGCGCAGAATCCGTCAGTTGCGATTTGCCTTTAACAAAGGTGACAAACAACGGCGCGCTGCGCTTAAGCTCTGGCGTAACTGCAGCAGCCGTTTGAATTACTGGAGCCACAGTCCGACGCCCTGAAGAGCGTGCGCGCGATCGCGATGATGAACGGGTCCGGCCAGCCGAACCGCTATTCGCACTTGTGCTGCGTCGAGTTGATGTAGCAGCCCGAGTAGAAGTACTCCTCCGAGGAGGCGTGGACGTCGCTGGCACACTGCGACGTTGTGCCCCACTTACTGCTCGCGAACCGAGAATGCCCGCGCCGCGTGTTTCGACGCCTTCGAGTTGATCAGTTTCGCGTTCGCCTTCCGCAACGGCCTCGTCGCCACAAATACCCGTGAGCGCGCATTTTAGCTCAGCAACTCGGGCTGGGTCAGGCTGGTTTTCCGCATAGGCAGCGCCTGCTGAGCCAAAGGCAGCAGCAACGGCGATTAAACGAAGCGAGAATTTCATGATACAGCTCCACATGTCGTGCGCCTCATTCCCCATAAGGCACGAATATTCTTTAAGTGCGGCCGATCGGAGCTCTAGTGGCTCTCTTTATCTTACTCGGAACGTTTAGCATTCCACGAGACTGCGCACAAGTTGCGGATCGCTCCTTAAGCTGAGCTGACCAACTCTGTGCCATATCGCGTCAATTTAGATAAAAACGTATCGTTTTTAGGTCTCAAAGGGCGATTTGGCATCTCTTTGCTTGTGAAACTGCGGATTTCTAGGCTATTTGAGAAACTAGGCTTGGTCGCGTTTGATGGCTGGGCCTTTATCGGAAAAGGCGAAAAATCGTCTCCGGGTCGCAAGAATGATGCATTGAGAATCATGGGAGCCCCGGAGAAATGGTGTCTGAACATCGCGAGTCGCGACTCACGATCGACCTAGGCGGAGAGCAGATCGAGTATGTCGGTCTAACCGCCCGGGAACGTCTTTCCGAACCGTTTGAGATCAACTTGCAAGTCACCGCCCCACTTGGCGAGATCGACCTTGCTCCGCATTTGGGTGAGAAAATCGCTGTCGCTCTGTTCGAAGAGCAAGACGAGGTGCGCTACTTCAATGGCGTCTTGGTCGAAGCGGAACACTTGCTTGAAGACGGCGAGGGCTTCTCTTACGGGCTGCTGCTGCGGCCCTTCACGCATTTCATGGAAAGCCAGATCGGTTATGCGATCTACCAAGAAAAGACCGTCATCGACATTATCAAGGACGTGTTTCAACGCGCCGGAGTGACAGACTTTGAACTGCGAACGTCGGAAACCTACGAGCCGTTTGAATATTGTGTCCAATATGGCGAAAGCGACTTCCATTTCATCTCACGCCTGATGGAACAGGAAGGGCTATATTACTTTTACGAGCATTCCGAACAAAAACACCTGATGATCATCACTGACCGCGCGAGCAAGCACAAGCCTGCGCCCAGTGCTGATGTGCTAGCCTTCAACGCTTCGGCAAAGTCAGCACAGTCCTATCGGGTCGGCGATGAGCTTGGGGGCAAACATGTGATCGAAGCTTGGCATGAAAAGTTGTCGAGCAGCGGCCACAAGAAGGTTTCGCTACGCGACTATAATTTTAAAGAGCCCGCAAAAGCTCTAGACACCGTTGCCACCGATGAAGGCCAGCACCCAGAGGACAGCAAAGAGCTTTATGCCTATCCTGGTAAGTTCATCGAAAAGGGCCGCGCGGACCGTTTAAGCAAAGTGCGCCTCGAAGAGCTGCGAGCAACACGCCAGCTACATTACGGCACATCAAGCGCAAAGGGCATTTGCGCTGGCGCAATTGTGACAATTGAAAACCACCCTAGTAGTCGACTCAACGGGGAATTCATGGTCATCTCGACCAGCCATACGCTGCGTACCGAGCATTACCATTCAGGTGGCGGGAAAAATGACCGCGATGAAGTCGATTTCATCGCAATTCCTGCCAACACGCAATATCGCGCGCCGCGCGTCACGCAAAAACCCAAAGTGCTGGGAATCGAATCGGCGATTGTTACTGGTCCATCTGGTGAGACAATCTACACCGACGAATATGGCCGTATCAAAGTGCGCTTTCACTGGGACCGCGCGAACACTAAGGACGAGCAATCAACCTGCTGGATCCGAGTTTCGCAAACAGGTGGTCTGGGCAATGTGATCTTGCCGCGGGTTGGCCACGAGGTTCTAGTCGACTTCTTGCACGGCGATCCGGATCAACCGGTCGTCACGGGGCGTGTATTCAACAAAGAGCATATGCCGACCTACGAACTGCCCGCGAACAAGACGCGCGCTCTGTGGCGAAC
>CAZOLE010000016.1:0-14397 GCA_964580445.1 uncultured Porphyrobacter sp. | reverse complement strand
CCATCAAACGCTGTGAAACTTCGCACAATAGCAAGTCCAATTGTCCGGGCATGCTGCACAAGTTCCAACAATTCTGGGACCGCAAGCATTCCCGGTATGGAACCGCCGCACCTTGCCTGAAGGTCGCTCAGTGACTGATCAGCGCTCAGCAATTGCCCTCGCTCATCGAGGATGCCCCGCGCCGACAACAATGTTGTTTGGCTCACGTCCATACCTTCCTCGTCTAGCGGCTCTTACCAGAATCGCGAAGTATCGCTGCAGCATTGGCAATTGAAAGGTTTTGGATATCAGAAGGCGGGCGGTGCAATATGCCGAGAATCGCAAACTGACGCTCTAGCAACTGTGCATCAATACCCGCAGCGCGAAGACCGAGCGCCAATCGTGCCCCTTGGTTGTCGCTGCAAGAAAGGATGGCAAGTTCACGAGGTTGCTCGGTCAAGATGCCCAATGCACTTGCAAAGAAGGCAAAGCCCGAATGCTCCAAGTCCAGAGCCGCAATCGCGCCTTGATTCATCGCCATGACCAATCGTGCAAGCAGTCCAAGCCTCGTATCACCTTCGTCATAGGTATGTTTGAGCGCTTGAATGCCAACGGGCGACAATTCGCCGGGTACTTCCCGGATAAAGGCGACAGTTTGGCGCACAACAAGGCTGAACAATTCGGCTGGCAACTCGGACAATACAAGCTGCATGCGCCGCTGTGTTTGGACAAAGCGTGATTGCGCTACCATCGTTTTCATCGCCAATTCAGCGAGCTCGGGGTGATCGGCAGCGATTAGCTCTTGCAAAAGGGGGCTTAATACAGGGTCGATGCCTCCCACAGTTTCCAACTGCTCACTGAGATGCCACTCCATTGCCAAGGCATAGAGGTGGCTGAGAATCGCACTCTCTGAACTGAGATGTTGGCGCAATGCATCAATATGTCCGCGGGCCGCCTCGTCTGATTTTGAAAGACCCGCTGCTCCAAGCAACTGCGACGTCAAATCTTCCAGCATACCGCGAATTCGGGCGCAAGTTTCTTCGCTAACCAGTTGAACGCCCGGCGCTGTGAGCATGTGGGAAAGCACAGGCACGATGCCGCTCAGCACGCGATCTGCGCGAGCAAGCTCTTCACGCAAGCCCGTTTCGACTTCCGACATGGTCGTGTGCTCGTGTCCCAAAGTGCCCATGTGACCGCTCTAACGCGTTATAGTTAAGCGTGGGTTAGCCTAATAACCTTGCCAACTTGAGGGGTTTTGGTGAGAATATTCAGAATGATTGCGGAGGCCGCCCGCACTAAGTCGCTAAATTACCGTCCGTTAGAGCTGGACAGCGTGCTCAGAACGCTTTCAATTTCGCGAACTGCCGCGGGATCGCCTGGCGCGGTGGAAATTGCATTCTCCGCAGCATCCAACAATTCTTGGGCATGGAAGCTCGCTGCCAGCCCTTTCAGGCGCATTGCCGCAACATACCAGTTGCCGTCGCACCGAGATCGCTCGAGCAAATCAAGTTGCTTCAAGGCACTTTCGATAAACACTCCGCGCAATTCACGCAGCAATGCGGGATCGTCGCCAGCGGCAGCGGCAAGGGTCGCGTCAAGAGCTCCAGCATCATAAGCCATAAGCCCCGAGATAACACCGCTAGGGTTAAAGCGGGGTTTATCCTGTGGAATCTTGTGGTAATGGCAAATTTGAGACGGGAGCATAATTATGCGCGCAGTGGATCAAAATGCCATTGGAAATTCGGCTAACAATGCCGATCAAGCCACTGATACATCTAGGGAAGAGACCGATGAAATGACTCTTCAAATGGATGACATTATCGACGACGAAACTGTGGATAACGATGCATTTGCCGCCAAGAAAGGTCTTCTTGATGGGCGTGTGGCGCCTGTTTTTGCGCTTTTTCTTCTTGCTAGCTGGACTGCCTTTTACGTTTGGGCAGTGCTTTCTCAAGGCATTGCCCCCCTCGCCGCGCCGCCCTCACAATGGGCTGGCTGGATTGTCGAATGGTCAATCCCAGTTCTTCTTTTGGGTGTCGGTTGGCTTCTGGTTATGCGCAATTCGCGTGCTGAATCGCGGCGCTTTGCCAACAGTGCCGCGTTGCTCAGCAATGAGAGCGCCGAACTTGAGAACCGTTTGACCGTTGTGAATCGCGAGCTAAGCCTTGCTCGAGAATTTCTGGCCTCCCAATCACTGGAACTTGAATCGCTCGGCAGGATCGCGAGCGAGCGTCTTTCCGAACGCGCCAACGAACTTCAAGCCCTTGTGCAAGACAACGGCGCGCAAGTCGAAGCAATTGGCACTGCCAGTGAAACCGCTTTGGCAAACATGACTCGGCTGCGAGATGATTTGCCTGTTTTTGCCAATTCTGCGTGCGACATGTCCAACCAAATTGGCAATGCCGGCCGCACTGCCAAAGACCAGCTCGATGAGTTGGAGGCTGGATTTGCTCGGATTGATGAGGCCGGAGGCGCATCCGAAGCCAAAGTTGCGGGTGTCGGAGAACAAGTTGAAGGTGTTTTGACCAACCTTCAGTCGCAACTTTCTTCAATCGAAGGCCTGGTAACAGGACGCTATGAAGCGCTCTCACGCCAGGCAGAAGAGTATCGCGCTACAATCTCCGAGAGCGAAACCGAAATCCTCTCAGCGATGAAAGACCGCGTCACCGTGCTGCAAAGCGAAACACGCGCCGTGGCGCAATCCATTGTCGAGGGAGAGAAGTCCGCTGAAACGACATTGCGCGCATCGATTGGACGCTTGCAGGGCGAAATGATCGCAATGATTGGCAAAGTCGATGAACTCGATGGCAAGGCGGTGGAATCCGCGAAGGTCCGCATAAAGGCGTTGCATCACGAAGCCGGTCAGTTTGATGAAAAGCTGGCTCAGCGAGACGCGAAGTTCATAGAAGAGGTGGAGAAGCGCCAATCCGCCTTTGAAACGCGCGAAGCACAGGCCAGCGAAACCCTGTCACAGCGCCTGACTCAATTGGACGATCTGCTGGCCGAACGACGTGAAGCACAGAAAGTGGAAACCGCTAAGTTGGTTGCTGAAGGCGGTGCGTTGAACGAGGAAGTACAGCGCTTCAATGAGCTCGTGGGACAGGTTGGCGCCAATAGCGAAGCCACTCGGGCGACGCTATCGAACAGCATCAACAGCCTTGATGAGCAGCTCGCTAGCAAACAAGTCCTGCTTGCTGAGACCGAGACCCAACTCGCCAAACTGACCGAGGACGGCATTCGTTTGCTCGAAATCATTCAGTCAGGTGCGCAGCATAGCCGCGAAGATTTGCCACAAGCAATTGCGGCCGCAGCGTCTGATCTTGGTTCTGTTGAAGAGCGTGCAGAAGCGTTGACGGGAGTGATGTTCAAGACAAGCCAGCACAGCAGCGAGCTGACTGACAAGTTAGTCCAAGCCCAATCCGAGATCGAGAAGACCGATACATCGATTGACGCGATTCAAAGCAAGCTGGCCGAGCAATCCGAAGACACGCTCGCCAAACTGCAAGGGCTTCGTACCCGTCTTAGCGACCTGTCGAACGAGAGCGAAGACCTTGCGACCGGCGCACAGGATAGCCTCCGTGAAGCGCTAGGCCAGCTAGAGACAGCAACAAAGAGCGCGTTCAACACATTGGAGGAAGGCGCGCGCGAGAAGATCGACGCACTTGCAAACTCTATCAGCGGAGACGCTGTTGAAGCGCTAGAGGACGCATTGCGCGTAAAAAGCGCCGAAGCCATTGGCGCTCTTGAACAATCGGCTTCGCATGCTTCTGGGGTGAGCCGCGAGGCCACAATTCAGCTGCGGGATCAGCTTGCCAAGGTGAACGAGCTTACCGCTAATCTAGAGCAACGCATTGCGAGGGCACGCGAGCTATCCGAAGAGCAAGTCAACAATGACTTCTCCAAGCGCATGGCGCTCATCACGGACAGCCTCAACTCAAACGCAATCGACATCTCAGCAGCTTTGTCTTCCGAGGTGAGTGACAACGCATGGGATGATTATCTCAAAGGCGACCGGGGCATCTTTACCCGTCGGGCCGTCAGCCTAATCGATAGCGGGGATGCACGCGACGTTAGCGAGCTTTATCAATCCGACGAGGCATTCAAAGCGAATGTCAGTCGCTACATTCATGACTTTGAAGCCATGCTACGTTCAATGCTCTCGACACGCGAAGGCAACGCTCTAAGCGTAACGATGCTGGGTTCAAACATGGGCAAGCTCTATGTGCTTCTGGCTCAGGCAATTGAACGCTTCCGCAACTAGGAACATAAGTTAGTCGCGCGGGCCAAGTTGCGTTGGAGGTTCGGGGAGGATGTCGATATCCTCGACCGTGATCCAACCATATTCGAAGTTCAGGACAAAGATCGTGGTGAGAGCACTCGCGATGATCGTCGCGCGAATTAGCAACTTTCGCGGTCGAAAGTTGGCAGGAGCGCTTTCCGCTTGCCCGGGCACCAATTCTGCGCCCTCTTCCTCCGAAGTTCGGATACCAAATGGCAGCATGATGAAAGCCGTCATGACCAAAAAAAGGAAGTAAATCGCCAGAATCGACGTCCACTCCATTAGTTCGATGCTCCAGGCATTATCACTCTGACTTGAGGGCTTTTACCAGCCCAACGCCGCGCTGCCCGCCGTGCAGTGACCCGCGCCGCTTCATGCACTTTGGTAGGATTGCGTGCATCGTCCCCACGCAGTTTGCCAATCGCCTTGAGCACATCCTCCTGCGTTTCTTCGATGAAGTCTGGCATATCCTCGTCCAATGGGAGACCAATCACGTCAATGAACGGGCGTTGCCCTTTTGAAAGAACCACCGTCATCACCCCTTCGTGGGCTATCCTCCGGCGCATCGTCACCGCATCGCCATCAGCGGCGGCTATGATATCACCGTCCAACACAAGCCGACCCGCTTCCACCTGAGCGATACGCTGTGGGTGGCCGGGCGCTAGCTTGATAATATCGCCATTTGACTGGACCACATTGGCAGGGATGCCCGCTTCTTTGCCCACGCGCGCCTGTTCACGCATGTGCCGCATCTCGCCATGAACTGGCACGAGAATGTCTGGTTTTAGCCAGCCATAGAGAGCTTCAAGCTCGGGCCGCCCCGGATGGCCCGACACATGGATAAAGCTTTGGCGGTCAGTGACCATTTCAATCCCTTTGCCCGCAAGCTGGTTCTGCATCTTGCCAATCGGAATCTCGTTTCCGGGGATCTGCCGGGTGGAAAACAGCACTACATCGCCAGAGACGAGTTCCAGCGGGTGATTATCGTCAGCGATCCGCGCCAAAGCCGCACGCGGTTCCCCCTGCCCGCCAGTCGCAAGGATCATCACTTCACCGCGCGGCAGACGCATAGCGGAGTCAAAATCAATGGTCTCAGGAAAGTCCGCCAGATATCCGTTTGCCTGTGCGACTTCGAGGATCCGATCAATTGAACGCCCCGCCACGCACACTTGGCGTCCGTGCTCACGCGCCACCTCACCCAGCGTCTGTAATCGCGCAACATTGCTCGCAAAAGTCGTGACCAGAACCCGCTTGCCTTTGTGCTTGGCGACTTCCTCCATCAAGCCACGATGCACAGCACCTTCGGAACCTGACGGCTCTGGATTGAAGACATTGGTGGAATCGCAAACCAGCGCAAGTACGCCATCCTCGCCGATTTCTCGCAATTCTTCTTCGGTCGTTGGTTCGCCAATGATGGGCTCTTCATCGAGCTTCCAATCACCGGTGTGAAACACCCGGCCATAGGGAGTATCAATAGTCAGAGCGTTCCCTTCGGCAATCGAATGCGCCAGCGGGTGATAGTGCACGGTGAATGGTCCAAGCGCAATTTCACCTCGATCATCCTCGATGATGTTGAGCTCGACTTGATCGGATAGCCCGGCCTCCTGAAGCTTACGTGCAACCAAATCTGCGGTGAACGGCGTCGCGTAAAGCGGCACGCCCAACTCACCGGCAAAGTATGGAACCGCGCCAATATGGTCTTCATGCGCGTGGGTGAGTACAAGTCCAACTAAGTCTCTGGTGCGCTCCTCGATAAAGTCGAGATCGGCAAATACGAGATCCACTCCGGGATATTCACCGCCGGAAAAGGTCATGCCCAAATCCACCATGAGCCATTTGCCGTCGCAGCCATAGAGATTGACGTTCATGCCAATCTCACCCGATCCACCAAGCGCTAGAAAAAGCAGTTCATTTTCTGGTTTATAGTTCTTTTTCACATGGTCTCTAATGCTGGAGGAAGTTGGGACGCGATCATTCGCTTGCTTGGGTCGCAAGTATGCCAAGCCCTTGGATCGTAAGGTCGGCATCGACGTGGTCAAAAATGTCGGTCGCGTTGTCGAACAAGATGGCAAGGCCTCCGGTTGCGACGATCTTGGCCGGGCGGCCAATTTCTGCGCGCATCCGTTCCACAATGCCTTCCATCATCGCGACATAGCCCCAGAAGACACCAATCAGCATCTGATCTTCGGTGTTGCGGCCAATCACACTGGTGCTTTCAGGTGCACGGATTGCAATACGCGGGAGCTTCGCGGTTTTGCCGACGAGCGCATCAAGCGAAAGGTTGATCCCAGGCGCTATGGAACCACCTTTGTAGGCACCGTTGAAATCAATTGCTTCAAATTTTGTCGCGGTGCCAAAGTCTATAACGATCAAGTCACCGCCATATTTGTGATGCGCAGCAAGGATATTGAGCGCGCGATCTGCGCCGAGAGAGCTAGGCTGATCAACGTCGATCTCGAATCGCCACGCCGCTTGACCTTCGCCAGCTTTCAATGGAGTGATGTCAAAGTATTTCTGGCTCAAGACCGTAAGGTTATGGTCCGCGCGCGGAACAACCGATGCAAAGATAATCTGTGTGATATCCTCACGCTTCACGCCCTCAATTTCCAACAATTGCAGAAGCCACACCGCGTACTCGTCGCCCGTACGACGTGGGTCTGAGGCGATGCGCCAGCGCGCGCGGATGGTATAGCCACCCTCGCCCGGCTCAAACAGAGCAAAAACCACATTGGTGTTTCCGACATCAGCAGCGAGTAGCATGAGCCTTCCTGTCTTAATGAAATGAGCGCAATACGCCCTTAACCAAGCGAAACATCGCCAGCGTGAACCGTTTGCATTGACCCATCGGTCAATCGCATCTGCAAACCGCCTCCGGCATGAAGCCCTTCGAACGTGCCCTCTACCATGGAGCCATCTTCTTCATGAACGGTTATGGCAGAACCTCTCGGATGCGCGAATGCCAACCAACGCACGCGAGTTGCCTCCTCGCCTTGCTTGCGCCAGCGATCAAGCTCATTCGCGATATGATGGATCAACCGCGAAGCAAAACGATCGCGGGACGGAGGATCGTCCGAAATATCGGCCAAGGCAATGGTTGCTCGATCAGGTAGATCCGGCGCAGAGGCGAGATTAACGCCGATGCCTGCGACCACCTGAAACTCAAACAACTCCATTAGAATGCCGGATATTTTTGCTCCTTGGAGCAGAACATCGTTCGGCCATTTGAGCATCAGCTGCGTCGCATCAGGAATGAACTCGGACAATGTCTCACGCACAGCAAGGCTAATGGGAAAGTTCAGCGTTGCGCCAGGATACTCACCGCTTTGCAAAGTGATTATGGTGGAGCCCATAAAGTTGCCGGTGCCATCGTGCCAATAGCGCCCTTGCCGACCCCTGCCATCAGTCTGACGGTCGGCAATCAACCAATGACCTTCTTCCAACTTTTGATGCGCATGTAGCGCCATCATCAGATCAGCATTGGTCGATCCGGTCTGCGCTATATATTTGATCATGCGCCTAAGAATAGCGCCGAAGCGGCCTTCTCGGCAAGGTCGGTCAAGGATGGAGTTAGGAAATAGCCCAGCGGCGAGATTATCAGCGTGGTCAGGAACAGCAGCGCCCAATGCGCATTGCCGCTTTTACCGGTGACTACGCCCGCCGGTTCATCGAAGAACATGACCTTCACGAACTTGAGATAGTAGAACGCGCCAATCACGCTCGCCGCGATGGCAATGGCGGCGAAAATAACAAGGTCCGCTTCGACGGTTGCCTGGAAAATCACAAGCTTCGAATAGAAACCGAGCAGCGGTGGAATACCAGCCAAGCTGAACATCAAACCCAGCAAGCACCATGCGATGACTGGCCGTGTGACTGCCAGACCACGGATATCTGAGAAAGTCTCAAACAGTTCGCCATTCTCTCCGCGCAGCATCAACAGGGCGACAAAGCTGCCAAGGCTCATCGCGACATAAACGAACAGATAGATCAGCATCGCAGCCGCTCCCGCCTCGTTGGCAACAGCCAGACCTAGCAGGATGAAGCCGACGTTGTTGATCGACGAATAAGCGAGCAGCCGCTTCAGGTTTTCCTGCCCGATGGCGCCAAGCGCGCCGAAGATGATCGAGGCCAAAGCGGTGAACATAACGATCTGTTGCCACGCGACCACTTGCGCACCGAACACATCAAATACCACGCGCGCGGTCAGCGCGACTGCGGCAACCTTAGGTGCAGTGGCAAAGAACGCAGTGACAGGCGTCGGCGCACCTTCGTAAACGTCGGGCGTCCACATATGGAAAGGCACAGCGGCGATCTTAAACGCCAGACCTGCCATCACGAATATCAAGCCGAACAACGCACCAGTCGCGAGCTCTCCGGTTAGCCCCGTCCGCACGGTTGCGAAATCGGTTCCGCCGGTAAAGCCGTAGAGCAAGCTCATCCCGTAAAGCAGGATGCCCGAAGCCAGAGCCCCGAGGACGAAGTACTTAAGACCCGCCTCAGCAGAGCGTGTGTCGCGCCGTAAAATCGAAGCGAGCACATATGCCGCCAGCGAGTTTAGTTCGAGACCAAGGTAAAGCGTCATAAAGTCGGTTGCAGAGACCATGATGCTCATACCCAACGCTGCGAACAGCACCAGCACAGGATACTCAGCGCGCATTCCGCGCTCGACCCCGGCCGCTTCGCTATCGAAGTAAGGTGGTGCAACGATCAGACAGCCTATGGCGGCAAGGTAGATCAACGCTTTCGCGTAGAGAGCAAAACTATCCGCTTTCAATAGCCCATCAAATGCAATCGCATCTGGACCATCAACGCCAAAATGCAGACCAGGCACGAGCATAAAGCCCGCCCCAAACAGAACGATAACAGCGAGAACAGCGATGTTGCGTGCAGCTTTATCACCGCCCCAAGCGGCGAAAAGCAGCAAGACAAGCCCGGCAACGGTGAGCAAAAGCTCTGGCGCGATCAGCGCGAAAGATGCGGCGAAATCCATCAGTGATCCCCGTCTTTCGAATATTCACGGTATTCAGGAAGGTCGCTTGCGTGATGTTCAATAGCGTTGGCAGCCTTTGCGCGTGGTTCACCTTCAGCAGGTTGGCTGTCGCTCGTCGGGGCAGCCGAAGCTAGGCGTTCGTCCAATACCGCGATATCTGCACGCATAGGAGCCAAGAAGCTCTCTGGGTAAACACCCATCCACAACACCGCCGCAGTGATTGGAGCCATCATCAGCCATTCGCGTGTGGAGATGTCCTCCATCGCCGCAGCGTCGACGTTCTTTTGATCACCAAAAGCGATCCTACGATAAAGGTAAAGCATGTAGCCAGCGCCCAAGATTATCCCCGTAGTGCAGACCAATGCAACCCAGGTCGAAGTCTGATAAATTCCGGCAAGCGCAAGGAATTCGCCCACAAATCCGCTTGTTCCCGGAAGGCCAATCGATGCCATCGTAAAGAGTAGGAAGAACACCGCATAATACGGCATATTGATGCTGAGCCCGCCATACCGGTCAATTTCGCGGGTGTGCAGTCGATCATAGATCACGCCCACGCAAAGGAACAATGCACCGGATACCAATCCGTGACTGAGCATGACGATCATAGCGCCCTCGAGCCCTTGGACGTTAAAGGCGAACAGACCGACCGTCACAATCGCCATATGCGCGACCGATGAATAGGCGATCAGCTTTTTCATATCATGCTGAACCAGCGCGACGAGCGACGTGTAAACAACCGCCACCATCGATAGCGCAAAGACGAACCATGCAAACTGCGCGCTCGCCTCTGGGAACATCGGCAGGCTGAACCGCAAGAAGCCGTAGCCACCCATTTTAAGGAGCACGCCAGCAAGGATTACCGAGCCAGCGGTAGGCGCCTGAACGTGCGCATCGGGCAGCCAAGTGTGGAACGGCCACATCGGCACTTTCACCGCGAAACTTGCAAAGAACGCCAGCCACAGCCATGTCTGTGCGCCCGGTGGGAAGTCATATTGCATCAATGTCGGAATGTCCGAAGTGCCCGCTTGTGCCACCATCCAAAACATCGCGATCAGCATCAAAACCGAGCCGAATAGCGTGTAGAGGAAGAATTTGTAGCTCGCATAGATGCGATTATCGCCGCCCCATACACCGATGATCAAGTACATCGGGATCAGGCTGGCTTCGAAGAAAATGTAGAACAGCAAAATATCTTGCGCTGAGAAGATGCCAATCATCAGCACCTCCATCACCAAGAACGCCGCCATATATTCGCCGACGCGTTTCTTGATCGAATCCCAGCTCGCAAGGATACAGATGGGCATCAGGAACACACTGAGCATGATCAGCATCAAAGCGATGCCATCAATTCCCAGAGCGTAAGAGAAACCCGAGAACAATTCCGCTCGTTCTGTAAATTGCCACTGCGCTCCGCCAATTTCGTAGTCGGCCCACAGCGCGCAGCCCATCAAGAACGTCACCAATGTTGCGCCAAGCGCGATCCAACGCGCCGATTGCGCAGAGATAAGACAAGCAATTGCTCCGGCAAGCGGAACGAGCATCATCAGCGTAAGGATTGGCAAACCGTCAGTCATCGATCGCCTCCCTAAAGCAGCACATATGTAACAGCAGCGATCAGGCCAAGCAGCATGATCAGCGCGTAGGTGTAGAGGTAGCCGGACTGGATAGCCTTGGCAGCGACAGAGCCACGCGCGACCACCCAAGCCACGCCATTCGGGCCAAAGCGGTCAATCGTTCCAATGTCACCAAGTTTCCAGAATTGGCGGCCGAACCAGAATGCGGGCTTCACAAAAATCCGGTCATACAGCTCGTCGAAATACCACTTGTTGAAGACAAATTTGTGCAACCAACCAAACCGCGCGACGAACTTCGCCGGAACGTCGGGCCTCGCCATGTAGGCGTAGTATGCACCGGCAAAGCCAAGCACCATCACGACAAACGCGGAGTACTTCACCCAATACGGCACAGCGTGCATCGCGTGGATCAGATCTTCGTTGTAGAAGATCGCACCGTCCCAGAATTCTGCATCATCGAGGAAGCCGGCCGCAAACACCTGACCGGCAAAAACAGCACCGATACTAAGCAGGATAAGTGGCACCAACATGGCCCAAGGGCTTTCATGCGGGTGGTATCCGCCGGTAGTGTCTTCGCCAGCTTCTTCGGGCGTTTTGTGGACGCTGTGCTGGATGTGCTCGCTCTCGATCCAGCGCGGCTTACCCCAGAACGTAAGAAACATCAGACGCCAGCTGTAGAAGCTCGTCATCAAAGCCGCGCCAACCCCCAACCAGAATGACATGACTGAGATTTCCGTCCCACGCGCAAAGGCGACTTCAAGAATGGCGTCTTTTGACCAGAAGCCAGCCATGCCGACGCCAAGGTGATAAACGCCAAGTCCCGTAATCGCTAGCGTACCCAGCAGCATCGCCCAGAAGGTGATCGGGATCTCCTTCCGCAGGCCGCCATAGTAACGCATATCCTGTTCGTGATGCATCGCGTGAATGACCGAGCCCGCGCCAAGGAACAACAGCGCTTTAAAGAAAGCGTGCGTGAACAGGTGGAACATCGCCACACCGTATGCGCCCACCCCTGCGGCAAAGAACATATAGCCCAATTGCGAGCAGGTTGAGTAAGCGATCACGCGCTTAATATCCCACTGCGTTGTCCCGATGGTCGCAGCGAAGAAACATGTCGCCGCGCCGATCACGGTCACGATCATCAACGCCGTTGGAGCAGTCTCAAACATTGGAGATAAGCGACACAGCATAAACACGCCCGCAGTAACCATTGTGGCCGCATGGATCAGCGCAGAAACAGGCGTTGGCCCTTCCATCGCATCGGGCAACCATGTGTGCAGGAACAACTGCGCGGATTTACCCATCGCCCCGATGAAGAGCAGGATGCACAGAATATCCATGGTGTAGAGGCGCATGCCCAAGAACCCGATGGTCGAACCGGACATGCTCGGAGCCGCTTCGAGGATCTCTGGAATCGATGTGGTCTGGAAGACCAAGAACGTGCCGAAAATGCCGAGCATAAAGCCAAGGTCGCCCACGCGATTGACCACAAATGCCTTGATCGCAGCGGCGCCTGCGCTGGGCTTTTTGAACCAGAAACCAATCAGGAGATAGGAAGCGAGCCCCACCCCTTCCCAGCCAAAGAACATTTGGACGAGGTTTTCGGCCGTCACCAGCATCAACATCGCAAAGGTGAACAGTGACAGATAGGAGAAGAAACGCGGTTGATCCGGGTCATCCTCCATATAGCCCCAGCTATATAGGTGAACGAGCGCAGAGACGCTGTTGATCACCACCAACATGACTGCGGTGAGAGCGTCAACGCGAAGCTCCCAATCAAATGTCAGTGCGCCTGATTTCACCCATTGCAACACCGGCACCACTTCAGGTGCAGCAACGCCGTTGAGGTAAGACAGGAAGATCGGCCAGCTTAGACCAGCAGAAACAAACAACGCGCCCGTCGTTACGACTTTCGCGGCAGTGTTCCCGATAATCCGGTTGCCCACCCCTGCGATAATCGCAGCGAGCAGTGGCAGGAATACGATGATAAGGATCGGTTCCATGTCCGGCGCTTACCCTTTCATCCGGTTCACATCGTCGACCGCGATTGTGCCGCGCCCACGATAATAGATGACAAGGATCGCCAGCCCGATAGCCGCTTCGGCAGCGGCCACGGTCAGAACGAGCATCGCAAAGACCTGACCCACAAGATCACCCATATGGGCGCTGAACGATACCAGATTGATGTTCACCGCAAGTAGGATCAGCTCAACCGACATCAGGATCACGATCACGTTCTTACGATTGATGAAAATGCCCAGCACGCCGAGCACGAACAAAATCGCGCCGACGACAAGGAAATGCTCAATGCCGATAAACTCGTTCACAGCTCGACCCCCTGACCCACATCAGGGTTCTTCATAACGGTTGCCTCACGCGGGCGGCGGCTAATCTGTTTGCCGATATCCTGACGCCCGCGCGCACCGGGCTTAGCTTCACGGTGGGTCAGCACAATCGCACCGATCATCGCCACCAACAGGATGATCCCGGCCACTTCAAACAGGAAGATATACCGGCCATAGAGCAAACGCCCGATCGCCTCGATATTGCTTTCACCCGGCCTTTGTGCGGCAGCACTGGTCGCCTCGGTCATTTCCAAGCCGCCAGCATTGTAAGCGCCCACGCCGAGCACCAGCTCCGCCAGCAAAACCGCCGCAATCGCCAATCCCAGTGGGAAGTTCCTCACAAATCCTGCGCGCATCGCGGCAAAATCAATGTCGAGCATCATGACCACGAACAAGAACAACACCGCGACCGCCCCAACATAGACGATCACCATCAGCATCGCGATAAACTCTGCACCGACGAGGACCATCAGACCCGCTGCGTTAAAGAATGCAAGGATCAGCCATAGCACGCTGTGAACCGGGTTTCGCGACAGGATGACCATGACCGCGCTGGCGATCACTAGTCCTGCAAATAGGTAAAAGGCGATAGCTTGAATCATGATACCCTGTTGTCGTTGACGCGGCGGTTAGCGATAGGGCGCGTCGGCTTCAAGGTTCGCGGCGATTGCGCGTTCCCATTTGTCACCATTGCTGAGCAATTTGGCCTTGTCATAGAGCAATTCCTCACGCGTTTCGGTGGCGTATTCGAAGTTTGGACCCTCAACCACAGCATCCACCGGACAGGCTTCCTGACAGAAACCGCAATAGATGCACTTGGTCATGTCGATGTCGTAACGAGTGGTGCGGCGCGAGCCGTCTTCGCGCGGTTCGCTCTCAATGGTGATCGCTTGCGCAGGACACACCGCTTCGCACAGCTTACAGGCGATGCAGCGCTCTTCCCCGTTGGGATAGCGGCGCAGCGCATGTTCGCCGCGGAACCGAGGCGAAAGCGGCCCCTTCTCGTGCGGGTAGTTCACGGTGACCTTGGGTGAAAAGAAATACTTCATGCCAAGCCCGAAGGCTTTGAAAAAGTCAGTGAACAAAAAGTACTTCGCAGCGCGGGTATAGTCGATCTGGGTCATTGATCAGCCTCCGATCGCAAAACGGGCGTAGAAGCCGCCAAAAACTTCAAATTTCGCCATGAAGGCCACGAACACGACCCAGAAGAGCGAGAACGGCAGGAACACTTTC
>CAZOLE010000015.1:0-14522 GCA_964580445.1 uncultured Porphyrobacter sp. | reverse complement strand
GCTAAGATGGACGGCGGGATCGGACTGATTGCCCTGACAATATTCGAGCCAAGCACGACCAACCCGTTTGGGTGTGTCTAGCAGCCCTTCGCGGGTCGGATCATCCCCTGCCCATTTGATAAGCGTGCGGATTGCATCTTGCACATCTTCTGGCACGTCAGGTTTCTTCAAGGGATTCTCCGGATCAAACTCGTCGTGATTGTTCACATTCATATAGTTCATGGCACAGTCTTTCTTCGCATAAAAGATTGGACCCGGCCCACTTGCTGGCGGATCGCAATTTTTATCTCCGGTTAGGAAACCGACTGAGGTTCAAAATGTTCCACCCATTGTGCCTTTCTCAAGTCAACGCTTTCGTGGCGGTGGTGAAGTGCATTCGCGAATAGAAAGCGTCAAAAAGAGAGCTTCGTTCAAATAAGGCGAATTGCCCGTTGGGTCCGCAATCGTGTGCGACTCTGCGCAAATTGCGTTAGCAAGCGTCCTGATCGCCAAATGATGCCTTGCCAAGCGCAGCGGCCCTGACTATGTGCCCGGTTCCCGCGCGCCAGTAGCTCAGCTGGATAGAGTACCTGACTACGAATCAGGCGGCCGGAGGTTCGAATCCTTCCTGGCGCGCCAAACAAGCCCATCGCAAACGCGGTGGGCTTTTTTGGTTAAGTCAGCGATTGGCGGCGGTCTCAAACAACTGGCGAGCTAGAGCGATGTCGAGCGGCGGTTTGGACAATTCAGCAATCTCTTGTTGGGTAAACCAACCTATATCGCCGCCTTCCAATGCACGCGGATTCCCTTCCCATTGCGTTACATTGTAAAGCAGGATGACAATCGCATTTTGACTTCCAGATGCAGGCGAATAAGCAAATGTCGCTGGCATACAATTTTCTTCGTCGACTGTGATTCCAAGTTCTTCCGCAAGTTCACGAATCAACGCTTTCTCTGGTATTTCAGATACTTCCACCTTGCCACCAGGAAACTCCCATAGGCCAGCATGGTGCTTTCCTTCAGCTCTCTTGTGCATCAACCACAAGCCATCGGAACCCTGCAAAGCCCCCGCCACTACGAGCATATACGGTAGTGCGATGTCGGAATTTTTTCCATCATTGAGCGAGGCATCAACCATTTCTTAAGTCCTTTGAGCGATTTTGAATGGGTCAGAGACGTAATAAACGAGTGATCCCATGATTTTGACGAACTTCCTTAAGCACATTGGAAACGACGAATCAGGCGCCACTGCCGTGGAATACGGTCTGATTGCTTCGTTGGTTGTGCTTGCAGCACTGGGAGGCTTCCAAGCTCTTGGAAGTTCAAACTCCTCAGGCTGGGGTGCGCTTCAACAAGCGATTGGGGATGCAATCGGTTAAGGTTTTTTAAAGTATCCGAATTAGGATTTCTTCAAGAGCTACCGGTTAAAACCTCAGACATCCACTCTTTGACCGGAGTGGTTACGGGTACCGAAGACTAAATATCAAACCAGGAGACTACCAATGAAATTCTTCAACAAACTGGCTCGTGACGAGCAAGGCGCGACTGCAATCGAGTACGGTCTGATCGCTGCTCTTATCGCTGTTGCTGCTATCACTGCAATGCAGAGCCTTGGTAGCCAGCTTGGTTCGACCTTCTCTGAAGTTTCGACCGAAATGGCTGGCTAAGTCGAAAGACTAAGCTAACAACGGAAAGCGGCGGGGGAAACCTCGCCGCTTTTTGTTTGTGCGTTTGAGATTTTCAAGAGACCGCGCTTTCACGCGCCTCTATCTCTATCTTCCGCGCACCACCAATTTTACTTTTTGCCCAGCGGTCAGACCATCATTGGCACCAAGGCCATTGAGAACACGAAAACGGGCCACTTGCCCATCGGTGTAAGCCATCCGCTGCGCAAGCGTCGAGACACTCTGCCCCCGCTGAACCGTTACAACATCAATCCGACGCGGAATAACCGCTGATGCTTCCGATGCTGTGATTCGGCGCATTGACTGAAACATCGAATTGAACGTCGACGCATTACCTGCCGGCGTAATCGCCGTGAAGTGATAGGCGCGGTCATTCGCAAATTCATAAGCGAAAATCACCACATCGACCTGGTCATTGCCGTTATTGACGCGCGCTGTTCCAAAGGCTGCGCGAATCCCATTAACGGTGGTGCGCTCAATACTCTGTGGGGCAAGCGTCTGATTCTCTCCGCCCAAAGCTGTGAACTGCTGCCGGACATAACTGTCCAAATCGCCCGCATAGGGCGCAAGAGTAAGTTGCGCTCTTCCGCTTTGCCCATTCACGCTTACCGCACTCGAGCCATTGACCATGTAAAAGCCCTGCGGCGCGGTAAACTTGAGGCGCAAGTCCGGGTGAATAAAGTCACTGCCTTCGATGACGCCTTGTTCTGGATCATCGCCGTAGATCATTCCATCGATTCGCGAGAGGAAGGTGTCACGATTAGTGACAGAACCAGCCAATCCTTGCGCCTTGGATAAAGCGGTTTGCACGCGGCTTGCGGGATCAGGGTGGGTGGACGCCCATTCTGGGATAGACGCATCGCGGCCCTGCAATTGCGCATCGAGAGAATTTTGCGCAGCCAAGCTCGCCAAAACGGTACCCATAGCGCGCGGATCATAGCCTGCTCGAGTCAGATAAGTAATGCCAAGCTCGTCAGCCTCAAGCTCCTGACTTCTTGAAAAACGCAAGGTAAGCAATTGAGAACCTTGCAGAAGTCCGCGTGACACTGTGTTGCCAAGGGTGCTGTTGCCGAGCAGTACTGAGCTGCCAACTGCACCCAGTACACCCAAAATAGAATTACGCTGAGCCGCTTGTTGACGACGCTGCGAATGGCGCGCTGCAACGTGGCCGACCTCGTGCCCAAGTACTGCGGCCAATTCCGCTTCATTGTTCATCAGGCCGACCAATTGACGAGTCGAATAGATATAGCCCCCGGGCACCGCGAACGCATTGTTCACCGAGCTGTTCAACAAGCTAACGGTGAAACTTTCGCGCGCGTTCCCAAGGCCCGATTGGACCGCAATGTTCTTGCCAACTTGCTCAACATAGGCAGCTTGCGGACCACTCATCGCGCCCCCAAACTGAGCAAGAAACTGCGGGTGATGTTCGGCACCTAGGCTCGCTTCGCTTTCGGTAATCGGCGTCGAAGCGGACGGTATTGCACCACCGCCCAAACACCCGGATAATGCGAGCGCCAGTGGTGCTGCACCCAGCGTCCAAAGTGTGCGTTTTGCGATAGCCATGATGTAAACTCCCGATCCCGATTTACTGGGCACTATCGGGAATTTCGCAAGGGTGAGCAACCCCTTGGGATGTAAATCAACTTTTCGACGAGCCTGCTATCCGCCGAGTTGAAGGAAGCGCTCTTCGCGTGTCCGGATCAGCGTCTCGGACGGCAAATCGACCAAAGCGTCCAATTCATCACTCAGCGTCTTGCCAAGCTTTGTTGCCGTAGCAGCAGGATCGCGATGCGCCCCACCAACCGGCTCTTTTACAATCCGATCAATAACTTTGAGCCGTTTTAGATGCTGCGCAGTCACCTTCATGGCCTGCGCCGCCTCGGGCGCCTTATCGGAGGTACGCCAAAGAATTGACGCGCAACCTTCAGGTGAAATCACTGAATAAACCGCGTGCTCCATCATCAAAACTCGTTCAGCGCTCGCGAGCGCCACCGCGCCGCCAGAACCACCCTCACCCACGATCACAGAGACCATCGGAACCGGCAAAGCCAAACAGGCTTCAGTCGACCGGGCGATTGCCTCGGCTTGGCCGCGTTCCTCCGCTTCAATCCCCGGAAATGCGCCAGACGTGTCCACCAGCGTCACGACAGGCAAGTCGAACCGCCCGGCAAGCTCCATCAGTCGGATAGCTTTGCGGTATCCTTCGGGCTTACCCATGCCAAAATTGTGCTTGATCCGGCTTTGCGTATCGTGGCCTTTCTCATGCCCGATCAACATTACGCGGCGGCCGTTGAGTTTCGCAAATCCGCCCATGATCGCGAGATCATCTGAATAGTAACGATCTCCGCCAAGCGGCATGAAGTCTTCGAATGCATGTTCTACATAGTCGCGGAAATGCGGGCGAGAGGGATGACGTGCGACCTGAGTTTTTTGCCACGGCGTGAGGGAGGCATAGGTGCTCGCAAGCAGTTCCGCGCTTTTGGTTTCAAGTCGCGCGATCTCAGACGCAACGTCAACGTCGTCCTGCCCATCCACTTCACGCAATTCGGCGATGCGTTCATGCAGATTGGCAACCGGTTTCTCAAATTCGAGATAGGAAGTCATGGCGCTGCGCTAGTCCGATGAGCGCGCGCGGGCAAGAGGGTGCTTTTCATTGACCAACGCAACGAGCCGAGCGGCATCAACATGCGTGTATATCTGTGTGGTCGTGATATCGGCGTGGCCAAGCAGGGTTTGAAGCACCCGCAAATCCGCGCCGCCTTCTAAAAGATGCGTCGCAAAGGCATGACGCAGAACGTGTGGACTGATCTCGGCAGGATCAAGGTCTGCCCTTACCGCCAGTTCTTTCAACATTTGAAACAGCCGAACGCGCGACAGATGTTTCCCGCCGCGCGAAGGAAAGAGAAAACGCGAAGCGGGCTCAGTTGGCCGCACTTCAAGCCACTTGGCAAGAGCCTCCTTCGCCCGGGCGCTGATGGGAACCATGCGCGCTTGCCCGCCTTTTCCCATAACAGTCAAAAGCGGCGCATCGCGCGGCACAGCATTTATCGGCAAGCCTACCAGCTCAGTCGCACGCAAACCCGAGCCATACAGCAACTCAAGCAAAGCAAGTTGACGAACGGCGATTGGCGCGCCCGATTGCGCTTCCACCTCGGCTGTGTCGAACAGCTTTTCGATATGAGCATGGCTCAAAATCTTTGGAAGGGGGCGCCGTGTACGCGGACGTGGAAGAGCACTTGAGGGATCATCCTCACGCCAACCTTCGTCCTGAGCGAAAGCGAAGAATTGCTTAAGCGCTGAGGTCTTTCGCGCGGTGGTCGATGGAGCAAGACTGGCCCATACAGTTGCAAGTTTTGCCACTTTGGCGCGCGGGACACTTGCAAGATCGCCAATCGCCTCTTCGGCCCCAGCCAGATCGCGGGCATAGGCCGCCAATGTATTCGGCGCTGCACCGCGTTCCGCTGCTAGCATATCGAGAAAGGCCTGCGTCGCCGCGGACATTATCCTCGCGCGACCGCCTCAGCCGCGATCATCCTTGCTTCGGCCTCCAATCCTACTTGCTGAAGCGCAGAGACGATATGGTAGAGGTGAAGCGGCGTCATCTGTTCCCACGTGTCGCCTTGCATCCCAAGTCCGGCGAGCAATGCGACGAGCGCTTGATTCTTCACCTGCGAAGCCCGAGAAATTGTCCGTGTCCAGCGAGTCTGACGCGCGGTATCGAATTCCAGATCAGACCCATATTCAGCAAATTGGGCTTGACCAATCCTGCCCAGTCCCGCGAGACCTGCAACCAGAAAAGCGGATTTGCGATATTCTTCGCTGTCATCGGAGCCGATAAAACTATCGACCCCATCCGCCATATTTCCGCTAAAACCTTCGCTGGATAGCGTGATTAGCGCCCAGCCGAGACTGCCGTCTTCCACCACGTTCGACCAGCTCGCCGCATCTTTCTCCAGACCAGCCGTTAGCATTGATGCGATCAATTCACCCGAATGGCGCTCCAGCGAGGAGTTAGGTGCTATCCGCGCAGCGGCATAGGCCGTCATCACGCTGCCAGCATAAAGCGGTTTATCACGGTCACCGTCGATCGTTTCCCACAGGCCGCGCATTGCCGCGATCCTGGCGGCGGGGTCTGATGCGACATAGGCATTGCGCAACCGCCCGGCACGGCTCGAGATATCGCCCATCACCACATCATCGGCGTAGATTTGGCTGTAGAGATCCACCATCGCGCGCGAGGACATGATCCCGCGTCGCGCAGCCTGATCAGCAAATCGCGCGCGTTGTTCCAGACCGACCATAGGAGCTGTGGCAGCCGATAGCTGGTAATAATCTGGAAGCCCGTCAGAAAGGCCTTCTGGGATTTCCTCACCCACGGCGTTCGCCAATGCAAAGCGCCAAGGATTAAGTTCTTCGACCCCTTCCCATACAACTTCGGTGCCTCGCCGTGATCGTCCTGCTGCTCCAGCATAACGCTGTGCGAGCATAATATCGATTGCGGGCGCGATCTCGTCGGCAAAGGCTTTGTCGAGCTGTGAACCGGCGAGTGCGCCTTCGCCAGCATAGGCGTTACAAATCGCTTGCCACATCACCCACTGCGGATCATCGCCTTTCGAACCTTGGAACTTGATCGCCGGGCATGCTCCAACAAAATCGGCGGATGCGATGTAGGCCTTTAAGGCCTCGTCGGTGAGCGCTTCATCCCAATTGCCAGTATCAACGTCTTGAACCAGCGCCCGAGTGTTGGGGAACTCGCCGATATTGTTGAGGACTTTGGCGCGCAATGCCGCAAATTCTACCGGCTTCATTCCGTCTGGTGCACTCATCCGACTCGCCAAAACACGGCGAAGCATGATGTGACCCCAACGTGACACAAGCGGGCCATTGGTCCCATTTAGCACCGCGCGAACCAAACCAGCGGGTTGTTGCTCAAGCGCTCCGACACCTAGCCCACCCTCGGAAGCAGATAGAACGCCGACTTCGCTCAGCTCGCGCCGGGCTGCTGGTGGGATATCGAAACGAGGCTTCAGCCCAAGAAAGTCGTCAAGATCATCGATTGACATGTTTTCAAGTTCGCTGACCGAGGGAATCCGCCCTAAGCCGCCTGAGGGGACTGATACACTGCCTCCGCCACCTCTGGTCGATGAGCTGCTCGATCGCGGAGTGCCGGACGATCCCGAGGCGCTTTGCGAGACCGACCCGCCGGCCGACGGTCCTGTAGCCGGCGCAGGAGCGGGAGCCGGCGCTGGAGCAGGTGCGGGAGCTGGCGCTGGATCATCAAAGCCCGGTGGAAGAATCGATTCCGGCGCGGACTGCGCAGTCAAAGCACCCGCCGCCAACGCAGCCGCCAAAGCCGTGCCTCCGCCAAGCGCAGCAAAAAACACCTTAGATCGCATCAATTTGCCCTTTGCTCCAAGCTGGCAATATCAATTGTCTGGCTGATTGGGTGGAGCGGTTCCAAACCCCCATCAAACCAAGCAAGCCCCAGCACGAATACAAGCACCGCTGCAACATAAAACGGCGCGCGTCGCTTTAGTCCCGCGAAGCGCGTGGATTGAGCCGACGACAGCCGAGAGGCACCGGTTTGACCTGCGTTTGACATATTGCGCGCGCTCTAACCCATCTATAGGCCCTGCGGCAATGACTGAGCACAGCTCTTTAGACGAAACCGCAATTGGGCGCATAACTGCGCGCCTTGACCAACCGATTGTTTTGATCGGCTTAATGGGCGTGGGCAAGTCCACCGTTGGCCGCAGGTTGGCGAACATGCTGCGACGTGATTTCGTAGATGCAGATGATGCAATTGAACAAGCAGCGCAGCTCTCAATTTCCGAGATATTCGAACAGTTTGGCGAGCCCTACTTCCGCGATGGAGAGCGGCGAGTCATTGCACGCTTAATTGCCGAAAACTCAGGCGTGATCGCCACTGGTGGCGGTGCCTTTGTCGATCCAAGCACCAGGGCGCTAATACTTGAAAAAGCCATCGCTGTGTGGATCGATTGTGATATCGACACTCTCGTCGAGCGTACGGCGAGACGCAATTCGCGGCCACTCTTGCGCAATGGCGACCCTAAGGAAATTCTGACCAAGCTGGCGCAAGAACGCGAACAATACTATGCGATGGCTCCCATCAGAGTCCAAAGCGAAGACGGCCCCCACGCTGATTCTGCGATCCGGATCATCGAAGCAATCGAGGCAAAACTGTTGTGAGCAAAGACGTCCGTGTTGAACTCGGAGGGCGCAGTTATGCTGTGCGTATTGGAGCTGGCCTGATCGAACGAGCCGGGACTTTGGCTGCTGATCTGCTGCCAAAGGATAGGGTCGCGGTCGTCGCTGACGTGAATGCTTGGGCGCATCATGGCCAAAAGCTCACCGATGCCTTGGCCGCCACGGGCAAAACCATCGTGTGTTACGAAGTACCGGCCGGCGAAAGTTCGAAGAGTTGGCAATCGTTAGAAAACTTGACCGATTGGCTGCTCGACCAAAGCGTTGAACGCGGTGAATGCGTCATCGCCCTAGGTGGCGGCGTGGTCGGCGATCTCACAGGATTTGCTTGCGCCATTTTGAAGCGCGGTTGTGGATTTATTCAAATCCCCACCACACTGCTGGCACAAGTCGACAGTTCCGTAGGTGGCAAGACCGCGATCAACACTAGAACGGGCAAGAACTTGATCGGCGCTTTTCATCAGCCTTCACTGGTCTTGGTTGACATTGGCACCCTCGCCTCTCTTCCTGATCGTGAAATGCGCGCAGGCTACGCTGAAGTGATCAAATATGGATTGCTGGGCGATCCCGCGTTTTTTGGATGGTTAGGGCACAAGAGCAAAGCGGTGCTGACCCGCGAACCCGAAGCGCTAACTCATGCAATTGCGACAAGCGTCGAAGCGAAAGCACGGATCGTTGCGGAGGATGAGCGCGAGACGAGCGGCGTTCGCGCACTGCTGAATTTGGGACACACATTCGGACATGCGCTCGAAGCGGAAACCGGTTTTTCAAAGACTTTGCTTCACGGCGAAGCGGTCGCTTTGGGAATGGTGCTCGCAGCTCAGTACTCAGTGCGGCGTGGTGAATTGAGCGTCGAGGCGGCAGATGAGATCGCTCAAGCAATCGCGGATGCGGGCCTCCCAGCGCAGATAACCGACCTAGAGCTTAGCTGTTCTGGCGAAGTGCTGGTGGATCACATGCGCCACGACAAGAAAATGGAAGGTGGAACCCTACCCTTCTTGTTGCTGCGCGACATAGGCGATGCCTACCTGGCCCGCGATGTCGAACTGGCGGATATTGCCGCGTTTCTGGAAGAACAGCTGAAAGCTTAGGAGTTTGTCTAGTTAGCGTGCTGGACGGCTTGTCGGCAGAGTGGCCACATTGCCATCACCATCGGACTGAAGCTCGGCAAGCATCGCATCGTGCTCAGAGAAAAGCCGCTCAATATCGCCGCGACGTTCGATCAACGTTTGAGCGATGCCCGGAGCAAGGCTTTCCCCGTCACCAATCTGGCCAAGCAACGCCGCGATATCGCTAGCGGTCGCCTCGCGCGGCGTCTTAAAGAAATTACCTTTACGGTCGAAGTAGCCTGTACCTCGTTTTGCCATAACTTGCACCCCAAAAACTGAAAGCCAGCACCGGCTCCGCAGCACCCTCCATTCTACAGAAAGCCTATGATTCGCCAGCAAAATATTGTAAAAAGCGCTCTTAGAATTAACACTTTCGCACGAATCAAGACTCTCGATGCCTAGAATCGGTCACAGGCAAAACAATACACTAAAAATCAAGGACATGGAACAGGGTTGTAATTCTCGAGCTGTTAACCTTAAGTTCTCGCAAACATTGGCCGTGTTTTAGGCTAGCTCAAGAATAATCGCATCAACCGCGAGACTTTCACCTTCGCTTGCATTGATCTTGGAAATCGTTCCTTCTTTCTCTGCGCGAAGGATGTTCTCCATCTTCATCGCCTCAACTGTTGCCAAGGGTTGACCCGGTTGGACTTCTTCACCTTCGCTGACATGTAGTTTCATCAGCATTCCCGGCATGGGACAGATCAACATTTTGGACAGATCAGGCGGCACCTTTTCGATCATGTGCTGTGCTAGCGGAGCGATGTCAGCGGGCAGCACCAAGGCCTCATGGGAAGCCCCGCGCGTAGTCAAACGCCAGCGCACGCCTTTCCGCTCAATCTGAACCGCCATTTCGTTGTCGCCAGTCACCTGCGCGATTGGCATTCCGACTTCCCAATCCCAAGTGCCGTTGATCCGCACGCCATCAACGCTCGCTCCGCCTTCTTCGAGCAGCACATCAAAGTTCTGTTTAGCAATCGTCACAGACCAGCGTGATGGTGGGTTGTCAGCACCGTTGAGCTGCCCTGAAATCTTGCCCGCGCGCACTCGCTCGGTGAACTCAGCGCCCGCGAACAAAGCCGCCAACTGTTTCAGCCATGCCTCGTCTGCCGGTGCTCCTGCAAACCCCTCAGGATACTCCTCAGCGATAAAGCCGGTCGTCAACTCGCCGGAGCGAAAACGCTCATGCTGCATGATCGCACTGAGAAAATCGACATTGTGGCCCAGTCCCTTAAGGTGGAATCGGTCGAGCGCCTCTACCTGTTTGTCAGCCGCTTCTTCGCGGGTCGGCGCCCAAGTGATCAGCTTCGCTATCATCGGGTCATAGAACATCGAAACTTCACCGCCTTCGAAGACGCCATCATCCACGCGCACGCCATCAACGCCGCGCCGGCCATTGGCGCTGCCATCGTTGGTCCAGCCTTCTAGTGGCGGCTGATACGCGACAAGCCGCCCAGTCGAGGGCAGGAATCCGCGATAGGGATCTTCGGCATAGACGCGATTCTCAATCGACCACCCGTCAATGCCAATGTCGTCCTGTGTCAGCTCCAGCTTCTCACCCGCCGCAACGCGGATCATTTGCTCAACCAGATCGACTTTCGTGATGGCTTCGGTTACCGGGTGCTCTACCTGAAGCCGGGTGTTCATTTCGAGGAAGTAAAAACTCTCACCGGTCGGGTCAGCGCCACTAACGATAAGTTCCACGGTTCCGGCGGAATGATATTGCACCGCGCGTGACAGAGCGACGCATTGCTCACCCATCGCTTTGCGCATTTTCGGTGTCACGAACGGCGAAGGCGCTTCTTCAACGACCTTTTGATGACGCCGTTGGATTGAGCATTCGCGCTCATTCAAATAGAGAATATTCCCGTGCTTATCGCCGAGGATTTGGATTTCGATATGGCGCGGATTGAGAATGAACTTCTCGATAAAAACACGGTCATCGCCGAATGAATTGAGGCCTTCGCGCCGGGTGGCTTCAAAACCCTCTTCGACATCCTTGTCGTTATGGGCCAGCCGCATGCCTTTACCGCCGCCGCCAGCACTGGCCTTCATCATCACCGGATAGCCGATCTCGCGGCTGACTTTCAGCGCTTCCTCGGTCGAAGTGATCTCACCTTCGGAACCGGGCACCGTGTTGACGCCCGCTTCCTTGGCTAGCTTCTTCGATTCAATCTTGTCACCCATCGCAGCGATTGCGTTCACCGGCGGGCCAATAAAGGCGATGCCTTCCGCTTCGAGCGCTTCGACAAAGCTGGCGCGTTCCGAAAGGAAGCCATAGCCTGGATGCACGGCTTCAGCGCCCGTTTCCTTACACGCCGCGATGATCTTTTCCGGCAACAGATAACTTTCTGCCGCAGGAGGCGGGCCAATATGCACCGTCTCATCTGCCATGCGCACAAATGGCGCGTTGCGATCTGCATCGGAAAAGACTGCGACTGTCGCAATCCCCATTTTCTGCGCAGTCGTTATAACGCGGCAGGCAATCTCACCGCGATTGGCAATCAGAATTTTTGAAAACATCAGTTGGCTTCGCTCTCAGCTTCATTCACTTCGTCATTTGCAGGAAGATACTCCCCTTCCCACAGCAATATTTGATAGCGCGCGTCTTTCTTCTGACGCGATATCCAGAACGTACCGGCCGCATCGGCAAGCGGCTTAAGATAGGCGCCGCAATCCAGCGAAATGCGATGGAATTCCTGCCAAGTGTCCCAACCCTTTCCGCGCGATGGCTCTAGCCGTCCGAATATCTTCCCCTCGTAAAGCTCACCATTTTCGTCGGCCGTGCCGGTAAAGTCCTGAAGGACGAAGCGTCCCTTCACTCTGCGGACATTTCCCCGCTCTTTGATCTCTTCGGGAGAGTAGCCGGGGCTCCATGAAAAACTGCATGCACTTGCCGGTGTCGCAAGCACCAATCCGGCAGTAGCGGCAGCCAAGGTGAAAGCACGTATCATACGCGCCAACCTATGCCGCTTTGAAGCGACATGGGCAACCTATCGGAATTGCGCGTGTGCATTCGGGGCAGTTGAGGCCTCAAGCCGCCGATGCGGCAGCAAAGTCGATCAACTTTTGTGCATAGGCAGGCGCGCCGCGTCGTTCCCCTTCGCCTTGGACCAAATGCTGCACTGACTGTGCGAGCATCGCGATATTGGCAGGCGCTAGGCTACCCAATGGTTCGACATAGACACCTATGGTAAAAAGGATCGCACCGGTTTGCGGCAACCGCCGCAAAGTCTGTCGTTCGGAGCGCACGAACAAAGTCTCACCTGCATTGTCCGGCGTGACATGGGCGAAATCGTCCGCGGCGTCCTTCCCCTGCACCCAGCGCATGGCTCGCGTCGGAGCGATAAACCAATTGCACCGCCCATAGATCGCTCCAGGCTTAAGCTTCGCCATGAAATGATCAACCGGACTGGCGAGTTGCTCCTCATACCCTGCAATTGGTGCGTGGAGCGCGCGCAAAGGCAGGCCGATCTTGCTCTTAGGCTCCCAATCGGTCGGCCAAGCCACCGCCGCTCCGATCAGGCGATAGTGTTCGTCGTCCCCGGATTGGGTGAGCAGGCACATATCCTCATGCGCGCTGGCAGCAGCTTCGGGCAAACCGCCTTCGACGCCAAGCATCGCGGCGAGCTCTTGGCCGGGATGCTCGGCTTCAAGCGTTATCTGAACACCTTCGGGAAAATCCGCAAACCCCTGAGCGCGCGCTGCGAGATCGGGTTGAGGATGAAGCCATTCGGCTTCGCTCAGCTTGGAAATCCCCATTTTGAGCTGCCCGCCCCCGCGCGCTTTGGGAAGCAATGTGTCAACCGAGAAGCCTAGAGTGACTTTGATGGCTGCGTCACTCCGCTGGCTCACTCACCTTACACGCCCTTGCAGGCTCCTCTTGCTTAAGCGCGGTCAGCCCCAGTTTCGCAAACAAAGCTCCATCGCTGTCATCGCCTGCATTGGGCGCGGTCAGCAATTTGTCGCCAGTGAAGATCGAATTCGCGCCAGCGAAGAAGCACAATGCCTGCGTCGCTTCGGACATGCTTTCGCGCCCGGCGCTAAGGCGCACCATACTCATCGGCATGGTGATCCGGGCCGCCGCAACGGTGCGGACAAATTCAATATCGTCAATCTTGGCGAGCGGCGTACCGGCCAGCATATCGCCCAGCACAGTGCCCTTCACCGGCACCAGTGCATTGACCGGTACGCTTTCGGGATGTTCGGGCAGCGTGCTCAGCGTTTGGATAAAACCAACGCGATCCTCGCGCGTCTCACCCATGCCGACAATCCCGCCAGAACACACATTGATGCCCGATTTGCGCACGTGATCCAGTGTATCAAGACGGCTTTGGAAATCGCGGGTCGAGATCACCCGCTCATAATACTCCGGGCTGCTGTCGATATTATGGTTGTAATAATCGAGGCCCGCTTCGGCGAGCATTTCGGCCTGATGCGGCTCCAACATGCCCAGCGTCATGCAGGTTTCCAGCCCCATGTCGCGCACGCCTTTCACGATCTCAACAATCGCGGGCATGTCGCGGTCTTTGGGGTTGCGCCAAGCTGCGCCCATGCAGAACCGCTGCGATCCGGCGTCTTTCGCCTGAGCCGCGCGTTGCAGAACCGATTGCACTTCCATCAGCTTGGTCGCTTCAACGCCGCTATCGGCCTTCACCGACTGTGAGCAATATCCGCAATCTTCGGGACAGCCGCCGGTCTTAATGCTAAGCAGCGTGCACAGTTGGACTTGTTCTGGCGGATGGATCTCGCGATGGACCGAGGCCGCACGGAACAGCAGCTCTGTGAAAGGAAGGTCGAACAATTCCGCCACTTCTTCACGGGTCCAGTCATTGCGAATATTGGTCACGCGGTGTTCCTTATGATCTACGTAAACTTTGGCGGGCGCTTTTCAAAGAACGCAGCGATGCCTTCGCGGCCATCCCTATCTGCGTTCTTGGCAATACAGCGCCCTTCAAGTTCAAGATGTGTCTCTAGCGTGTTGTCAAGCGATGTCCGCAAAAGATGCTTTGCATCCGCATTCGCCGAAAGCGATCCGGCCGCCAGTTTTTCGCAAATGGCCCGCGCGGTTTCTAATGCTTTGCCTTCCTCACTGACTTGCGTGATCAGGCCCCATTCCGCCGCTTCCTCTGCGCTCAAAACGCGATTGGTTAAGGTCAGCTCTTGCGCGCGGCGCATACCGATTAGGCGTGGCAGTGCATAGGTCGATCCACCGTCAGGGCTAAGCCCCGAAGCCGTATAGGCCATAGTGAACTTGGCACGCGGTTCGGCGACGACAATATCGCTCATCAACGCCATGCTAAAACCAGCGCCTGCCGCAGTCCCTTCTATAGCCGCCACCATTGGAGCGTCCATGCGCGAAAAGTAAGAAATCGCGCGATGCAATTCATCGGCCAGCTGTTTGACGGCATCGCCAATATCTTGCTCTTGAGCGCGCATATATTGCAGGTCCCCGCCCACGGAAAACATCTTTCCTTTGGCAGAGAACAGCACAGCGCGGATATCAGAGCGAGTGTCGCATTGA